>JANLUE010000028.1:0-7556 GCA_031363325.1 Gemmataceae bacterium | reverse complement strand
TGGCGCGGGAGAAGACGCTCGATCGGCCCGGCGTCGAGCGCTATTCAAAGTCGCCGAAAGTATTGTTCCGGGTTGGTTTGGAAGGAGACGGGGATCCGACGCGAGCCTTGGGCCTACCGCTTGAGATCGTGCCGTTGAAGGACCCGCTCGCGCGTAAACCCGGCGAGGCGGTGCCGGTCCGCGTCCTGTTCCAGGGCAAGCCGTTGGCGGACGCGAACCTCGGCTGGGCCCATCCGGGCGACGGCGAATCGGGCCGGGGCTCGATGCGAACCGACGCGAAAGGCGAGGCGTTGATCCCAATCGCGAAAGCCGGCTTGATGACGATTCGCTTGACCCACATGACCCGGCCGAAGTCGGCCGAATACGAGTGGGAGTCGTTCTGGACGACGCTGACGTTTCGCGTGGAGTGATTCGTCGGTGGTTGCGTTCGCACCGGGCCGGCCCGTCAATGAGAATTGCGGTTGTGGATCGGCATGACTTGGGAATCCTTCCGACCTTGGGGCCAAAGCGGGCACCAGAACAGTCGGGTTCGCGTTGCCAGGTGTCGCCGCGGTCGACTTGCAATTCTTCAACGTACGCCCTGCAAATTCCAAAGCACTAAGCCGGCCCTCCCAGCACCAGGTACAAGGCCGACACCGCGTTGAACATCGCGTGGACCACGATCGGGCCGACCAGACTGCGCGTGCGCAGGTAGAGGTAACCGAGGCCGACCGCCAGTACGACCAAAGGCACGGGCGATGGCCACACGTGGCTGTGGACCGCTCCGAACAACACGGCCGACGCCCAGATGGCCCGAACGTGTTGCGCCGAGCGAATTCGCAGATGTCGGCGGAGGATGCGGAATCGCGGTGGAATCAGATCGAGGCCCAAAAGCACCGTGAAAAATGCAGTGGGGATCAAGTAGTTCGCGGCGGCCGCCCCGGGGTCGCTCGCGAACTCTTGACGCACTTCGGCGGATCGATTGAGATAAGCCGAGCCGAACGTGAACCAACTCGAAACACAAACGGCCGCGATCAGCACGATTCGCGGTCGGTGATTCGGCTCGACGGTGACCGGGGCCGCCCGTGCGACCGGACGCTTCTGTACGAGCCACGCGAGCAATACGCCGCGGAATAGCCATTCTTCGAGGACTGGGGCGATCAACACGGTTTGAAAAACGAACAGCCCCCATTCGATCGAGCCGGCCGCGTCGCCGATCTGCGTCAGGGGGTGTTTCTCTGGCTGATGGCCAGTCAGTGCCACATGCGCCAGGCTCGCGAGCACGAAGACGCAGAACGCGGTCGGCGTCACGATCAGCCAGGTCAGGTAGCCGGCGATCGCGCCGGTTCGGCTATTCCGCAATCGCATGGGGTTCGCGACTTGCCAGTATCGAGCGAGTGCGACGATGATCAATAGTTGAATTGGAAAAGCGAACGCGGCCGACCAGAGTGCGCGAACGGTGGCGGCCGCCCGATTCGCCCCGTTCTCGCCCGGCCAGTCGGGGCCGTAAATCGCTCGAAAGAATCCGATCGCCGTGAGCGACACCTGAGTCAGTTCGATGACGATCGTGAACAGAGCGAAGGTTGCGATAGCCGAGAGGACCGCGACGCCGTTCCATTCGGGCTTGGCGATGCGGGCTGGGCCGAGCGATCGCTCGCCGCGACGACCGAATAAATACAGAGTGAGGGCCAGAACCGCCCCCACACCGGCCACCGACAGGCCGGCGATCAGCATGAGACGCACAACCAGTCGGTCGTCCGGCACGGCGAGTCCTTGGGAACCGGGTCGGCCCGGAGTATGCTATCGACGCCCCGCACGTAAACCCCGATTCACTCTCGACATTTGACTATCCTCGACACCATCGTGGCCCGGAAGTGGCTCGAAATCGAAGCCGCCAGGCGAACCGTCCCGGAGCCGGACCTCCGACGCCGCGTCGCCGCCCAACTGCCAGCACGCGACTTCACGGCCACCCTGCGCCAACCGGGCCTTCGGATCATCGCCGAGGTGAAGAAGGCGTCGCCGTCGGCCGGCGTGATTCGAGCGGACTTCGACCCCGTGGCCATCGCGCGAACTTACGAGCGCCATGGCGCGGATGCCGTTAGCGTGTTGACCGACGAACATTTCTTTCAGGGCCATCTGTCGTATCTGACGGCCATTCGCGAAGCGGTCGCGATCCCGGCACTGCGGAAAGAATTCATCCTCGACCGCTATCAATTGATCGAAGCGCGGGCGGCCGAGGCCGACGCGGTCTTGCTCATCGCCGAGATCCTGCCCGACGATCGACTCAAGGTGCTGTTCGACGAGGCGACCGAACTGGGGCTGCACGTGCTCGTGGAACTGCACGACGCCGATCAACTCACGCGCGTGATCGATTGCGGGGCGACGCTGATCGGGATCAACAATCGCGACCTGCGCACGTTTCATACTTCCCTGGACCACTCGCTCGAATTACTTTCGCGCGTGCCGGGCGATCGAATCGTCGTGGCGGAGAGCGGCATCAAGACGAACGCGGACATGAAGCGACTGGAACACGCCGGCGTGAAGGCCGTGCTCGTCGGCGAATCGCTGATGCGCAGCCCGGACATCGGGCGGGCGCTGGAGGAGCTGCGGGGACGCGGTTAACTGATCGCTGCCGAGAGCCTATTTCATTCAAACAATCCTGGACCTCCCTTGCTCCGCAACCCGACCGTGCCGGTCTCCATCCTGATCGCGGCGGCCACGGTCGGCGTGCTCTCCCTGCGGCGCGGTTCACCGTCGCTCGTCCCCGCCGAACTCCCCGAGGCGGATCGGCAGCTCGTCGAGTTTCTGCTGCTCCTGCCGGTCGCGGCGCTCGTCTGTTCGATCGTGCGGAACGTGATCGGGTTGCACACCTATGGCACGTTCGCGCCGGCGTTGCTCGGGCTCGCGTTTCGCGATGTGCCTTCGCCGCTCGGGCTGTTTCTCCTGGTCACGGTGTTGTCCGTTGGCTGGGTCGCTCGGCGTGGGATCGCACGGTTGAACTTGCTCCAGGTACCCCGGTCGGCCGCGATGCTAACGATCATCTCGGCGATCTTGTTGGCCTATGTGATCGTCTCCAATCGCCGGGGCGCACCGGTCGCACGCGATATTCCGTTCCTTCCCATGGTCATCGTGACCGCGTTGATCGAACGATTCTGGACGACGGAGGAGGAAGACGGAACCGGTGCGGCCGTGCGGGCGCTCGCGAACACGTTCCTGACGGCCGGGTTCGTGTTCCTCGTCGTTCGGCTCGAAGCGGTTCGCAACGCGTTCGTCGAATCACCTGAGGCGCTCGGCCTGATCTTGTCGGCGCAACTGCTCGTCGGCCGATACACGGGCTACCGGCTCACGGAACTCCATCGCTTCCGCGACCTGGCCGAGGAGCCGAAATGAACTGGCTCTTCGCCGGTCGAACGTTGCGACGGCGCGGCGTCATCGGTATGAATGCTCGCAACGTCGGCGCGATCCTCGGGCACAACCCCCGGGCCTTGTTCCCGATCGTCGACGACAAGCTTCGTTTCGCCGAACTGTGCGGCCGCGTTGCGATTCCGATTCCCGCGACGCTCGCCGTCTTCACCCGGCATGGCGACCTCAAGCACCTCGACGAGACGTTGCACGCGAGCCCCGAATGCGTGCTCAAGCCAGCCCGCGGTTCGAGCGGGCGCGGCGTGGTCGTGTTGACCGGGGTTGCCCCCGGGGGGTACGCCCGGCATAACGGCTCGATGCTCACGGCCGATGTCCTTCGCCGCCACCTGTCGGACGTGCTCTCGGGACTGTATTCGCTCGGTGGTCGACCGGATCGCGCGATCGTTCAGGAACGGCTTCGGCCGCACCCGGCGTTCGAGCGCATCGGCTACGGTGGCACGCCGGACGTGCGCGTGCTCGCGTATCGCGGCGTGCCGGCCCTCGCGATGTTGCGCCTGCCGACGCTCGACTCCGGCGGCCGGGCGAATTTGCACCAGGGTGGCGTCGGGGTCGGCATTGAAATGCAATCGGGTCGAACGACGCACGGCATCTGGCGGGGCCGACGAATCGACAAACACCCGGACACTGGCGAATCGCTCGCCGATCGGGAACTGCCGAACTGGCCAACGATCCTTGAGCTGGCTCGCGCCACCGCCCGGGCGACTGGCCTCGGATATCTCGGCGTGGACATCGTGCCGACCGACGACCGTGGCCCGGTCGTGCTCGAAGCGAACGCCCGGCCGGGGTTGGCGATTCAGTCGGCCAACGGCGTCGGACTCGGCCCCATCCTCGAACGCATCGACCGCGAGAAACTCCCATGAAAATCACCGAAGTCGTCTGTCAAATCCTTCGCATCCCGAACGTGATGGCCAAGACCGCGAGTAGCCAAGATTCGGTCCTGGTTCGCGTTCGAACGGACACCGGCCTCGAAGGCATTGGCGAAGCGGACTCGTCGCCGGAGGTCGTGAAGGCGATCATCGACGCGCCGTTCAGCCACAACATCGCCTGCGGTTTGCGGCAATTGCTGATCGGCGAGAACCCGCTCGAGAACGAACGACTCTGGCAAAAAATGTATCGTCGCACGATGTACTTCGGCCGAACGGCCGTCGGCATTACCGCAATGGCCGCAATTGATATGGCCCTGTGGGACCTGAAGGGCAAGGCGTTCGGCCAGCCGATCCATCGTCTGCTCGGCGGCAAGCAACACGAGCGCATTCGCGGTTACGCGTCGATCCTGTTTGGCCGTGATGGTCGCGAGACGCGCGACATCGCCCGCAAGTGGGTGGGGGCGGGTTATTCCGCGGTGAAGTTCGGCTGGGAGCCGATGGGTACCAGTGAAGCGGTCGATATCGATCTCGTGAAAGGTGCCCGCGAAGGGCTCGGCGATGCGATGTTGTTGATCGACGCCGGCTGCGTGTGGGACGCCCGCACCGCGTTGCAACGGGCGACGGCGTTCGCCGAATACAAGCCGGGCTGGCTCGAAGAGCCGTTGCGCGAAGCGGACATCGACGGCTACGTCTGGCTCCGCGATCGATCGCCGATCCCGATTGCGTCCGGCGAAGGGGAATGTGGCCGAGAGTCGTTCCGCCCGTTCATCGAACGTCGGGCGCTCGACGTCTATCAAGTCGACCTGTCGCGGTGCGGCTTCACGGACGCGGCCTATATTCGTTCGCGGGTGGAAGAGATCGGGGCGCGATTATGCAATCACTGTTACACGAGCCCGATCACGGTGGCCGCGAGCATCCACTGGCTCTGCACCTGCCGCGACGCCTTCGTGTTCGAGGACTGCGTGGAAGATTCCCCCTTGCGTCACGAACTGACGCATGAGAAAGTACAGTCGAAGGACGGCTGGATGTCGCCCCCCGAAGGCCCCGGCCTCGGCGTGACGTTGAACGAGGAATTCGTGAAGCGTTACCTGGTCGCGGAGTCGCGGTGAAGCGGCTGGAGGGACTTGCGATGGCGCGGCTTACGATTTCGAATCTTCCGGTGTCGACGCCACGAGAGGAGGATTGGCTGGACTTGTCGCGCCTTCCCGAAGCAGAACTCGAACGTCGAGATGTAGCGGACTCGAATCTTCGCTGTGCCGCAGGTCTACCCGAGTCGGAGAAGATCGACCACGCATTTTGTTTGCGAAGACTCGACGACTGCGCGACAATTGTCAAACGCTCGACCGACGCAGCCTATCCCCAGTATTTTCTGCCCGATCCAGGTCACTATCAACACTCCGAAGCGTTTTTTCGCGCCGTGTCGTTGGTCATCACTTTGCAGCGCCATGGCGGAATCCGCTACGACCCAAAGAAGATCGGTGCTAGACCGAACGAAGCGTTCGACTTTGAAGAGCAGTTTGTTCACGGCGTCTTGCAGTCCGGCAAGGGTGGAACGTGCGCGACCATCCCAGTGGTGTATGCCGCAGTCGGGCGGCGCCTGGGCTACCCCATCAAACTGGTTCACGCCGTCAACCATATGTTCGCCCGGTGGGACGACTCAAAAACTGGGGAACGATTCAACATCGAAGGTGCCGGCGAAGGGTTCGATTCTTTCCCCGACGATCATTACCGCAATTGGCCGGCACCCATTCGAAACTTGGAAGACGAGAGAAGATTTGGCTTCCTCAAGTCACTTTCGCCCCGAGAAGAATTGGCCGACTTCGTAGCCCAACGAGCCTGGGTACTGAAGGATCGCGGATTTTTCCAAGACGCGGCGCATGCGTTCGCCGTTGCCTCGGACCTTGATCTACAGCATGCTCAATACTCCCAATGCCTGCTGGAATGCTTGCGAGACTGGAAGTCAAATCTGCAAGCCCGTCTGATGCCGAAATTCCCGCAATTCAGGGTGGTGGCCAAGCCAGAAGAGCGAAGGTGGCCGACATCGGTGCCTTGGGAGGTTGAGCGCGAGTTCGCCGCATTGCTCGGTCTTCAGCAAACGCTGGACAATCCTGAGGCGGAAAAACGTTGGTGGAAGCCGCTTCGAGAAGGAAAACTGACTGACGGACTTGCCCTGACGACCGTTACAATACACTACTGTTCCGTCCAGACTAAATTTTCGGGTAGAGCCGCTTGAGTTTGACCCTCGCGGTGTCGATGGTGAATTTCCAGTCGACCGCTCGTTGTCTTTCGTTGACTCGGGTTGACCAGGCGGCAATTTCGGTTCGCAGCGTCTCGAGTTCGCCGATTCGGCGATCCTTCAAGCATTGGCGGGTTAGGCAACTCAACTCGCATTCCGCCACGTTGAGCCAACTGCCGTGCTTAGGTGTGTACGCGAAATCGATCCGCTTCACATAGTCGCGGGCTTTGGCGGGCGGAAACGCTTCGTAGAACGCCCCCATCGTGTGCGTGTTGAGGTTGTCGCAGACCAATGTGATCCGCTCGACGCCGACGTAGCGCGTATTGAGCAAATCGGCGACCTCCTGAGCCCAATCGTGCTTGGTGCGGCGCGTCCGAGCCATCGCTCGGCGGAAGCCCGAGAGCGGTTCCGCGAACAGAAAGATGCTGGCCGTCCCCTTCCGTTCGTATTCGTAGTCGACCCGCTCCGGATGCTCCTTGGTCGCCGGGATCGGCACGCGCGTTTCGCCGATCAGTTGCACCGGTTGCTCGTCCATGCACACGACGGGGCAAGCGGGATCGTACGCTTTCTCGTAGATATCCAGCACTTCCTCCATGTGGGCGACGAACTCAGCGTCGGCGTCGGGAGGAATCACCCAGTACTCGATCTTCCGCTTGGTCATGCCGTTTTTTTTAGCGTCTGACGGACCGTCTCCGGGCTGATCGACTCGACGACCTCCAGTTCCACCATTTGATCGGCCAGCAGTCGTAGCGTCCAATGGCCAAAGCCGGCGGGTGGCTGGCCCAGCCGCAGGGCGATCAACTTCGCCTCGGCCGCGCCGTCGAGTAACTTCGGCGTCGGTGAGGCCGCCCGTTTCTTCCGTACCAACGCTTCCTGAAAGCCTTCGCAGACGAACGCTTGACGAACGTTTTCGACCGTCCGGGTCCGACACTCGATCGCTTGGCTGATCGTGGCGTCATCCCAAGCTGGCCCACGGATATCGGCCTTAAGCAAGATCGTCGCCCGCCGCAGTTTCTCCGACTTGCCCGTTTGCTTCTTGATGGTCGCTTCGC
>JANLUE010000017.1:0-2496 GCA_031363325.1 Gemmataceae bacterium | reverse complement strand
ACGGTGACTCACGATGCTGACCAACGCGAGTTGCCATTGCTCGGTCTCACCCGCCACTCCCGTGGCCCCTCTCAATTTCGGCAAGAGGAAGTGCCGCTGAAATTTCTTCGGGAATTCGCTTGCAGGGGAGGTGGCTCCGTGTTCTATTCACTCCTGTCGGCTGATTGAGTGGACGACAATCACCGACCGGCCTCGGGGTTACCCGAGGCCGTTTTCATTGGGTCACTTCGGTTCCCACTTCCGCCCCACGCATCGGGCAAACTGGACGATCGCCCGCCTCGATCCACGTGTCCCGATGCCCGACATCATCACCTACGTCGCCGGCCTGAGCCTCGGCCAGGCCAACGAATTCACGGCCCTGGCCGTCCTCGAATGCCAACGGCCCGCGCACAAGCCACCTGCCCTCCCCGACGCGACCTACGCGCTCCGTCACCTCGAACGCTTCCCGCCGGGCACACCGTACTCCGAGATCGGCCTCGCCACGGCCCGCGCCGTGTCGGCGACGAAGGCGACGCTCGTGCTCGACCAGACGGCCGTAGGCAAGGCGGTCACCGATCAGATCCGCAAGGCCGGCTCGAAGCACCCGATCGGCCTGACCGTGACGGCCGGCCACGCGGTGCAATCGGATGAACGGGGCGGCTGGCTCGTGCCGAAGAAAGACCTCGTCGGCGTGCTGCAGGTCTTGCTCCAGGGTCGGCGGCTCAAGGTGGCCGACTCCCTGGAGCATGCGAAGACGCTCGTGACGGAGTTGCAACAGTTCCGCCTCAAGGCCGTGCCGATGTCGGAGGACGCCGCGATCGAATGGCGCGAGCGCCCGGACGACGACCTGGTGCTGGCCGTCGCCGTGGCGGCCTGGCAGGCCGAGCGGCCGCCGCAGTGGTTTGTGTTTATGGTGGGGTGACCTCGACGAGCGGACACGAGATCGTGACTCTCGTACTTCAAGATTGGGTTTCAATCGAACGAGATCGTGATGGCGAGCGAACTCTATCGTGGGTACGTTATCAACCGCGCGGCGGACTCGGCTCGTTGGGCGGAGATGTCGGCACGATTGGCGGCGGTCGGAGCGACCGTGGGTTACGAGCGATTCGACGCGGTCGAGGGAACGGTTGCGGCAAAGAACATGTCGCCGGGCGAACTCGAGTGCTGGTTCAACCACAAAGGGATTCAGGAACGACAGTGATGCGAAGTCATTCGCGTCCACTGTGTTAAAGACTATGTCCGACTCGTCGCGTGTACGGTTCGCCGGTTTGATGCAGTGTTCGCACATTCCGACTAGAGCTTGTCTTACCGGGGTCTGATTTTCACGGACATTCATATACCAATCGACGCCTTTGACGAATAGTTTGATTTGAACGGCATTCTCCCATCAATTCAAATCTCGATTCTTGTTAGCTGAACTGCGACTCGGTCGATCACGTCATGCCAATCGCCCAGTCGGCGTTGGCGGAACAATTGCATGGTCGGATACCACGGCGTGTCCGGCCGGCCGCTCATCCAACGCCAGTCGGCCATTTCGGAGACCAACATCCAGGTCGTTTTTGCGAGTACGCCCGCCAAATGAGCGACGGCTGTGTCGACACAGACGATCAAATCCATTTCCGCTGTCGCGGCCGCAAGGTCTGAAAACGTTTCGTAGTCGGCTCCAAGGTCGAACACGTTCGGCACGCCGTGGGCCGAGCGAATCTGCTCTCGTCCAGGTCCTTGTTGCAAGCTCACCAATTGCACGCCGGGGATTCGACCAAGCGGCTCCAAGTCGGCCAGGCGTATCGAGCGATGTCGGTCCCAGTGATGATGAGGGTTGCCTTGCCAATAGACGCCGACCTTGAAGCCATCGATTTCTGCGATCCGCTCACGCCATTTCGCGATGGCCTCCGCCGGCGCAGCAAGGTATGGGACCTTGGCGGGCACGAGCTCCGGCGCGCTGGTTCCGAGTCGGAGCGGCAAACTCATCATTGGGCAATGAACGTCGTGAGGCGGCACCGGTTCGCCTTCGGCAATTACACCAGAAATTCCAGTCAACGAACTCACAAGTGCCGAAAGTAGTCCGGGCACATAGACGAACACGTTTGCGCCTCGTGCCTGCAAAATCGGTGCGTAGCGAACGAATTGAATGGTGTCGCCGAGTCCCTGCTCGGCCCAGATCAAAATAGTCTGGCCCACCGGCTCGGACCCATCCCAGGCTGGCCGCATGGAGGGGCACCGGGACGGTCCCTTCGAACGGAGCAATCGCGATTCATATTCCAACCAGCCGCTGGCATAGTCGCCCGCCTGCAAGAGCGCGAGCGATCGATTGAATCGCGCCGACGAGCAACCCGGTCTTAACCAGAGCGCGATGTCGTAACATGTGAACGCTTCCGGCAATCGGCCACGACCCTTGTTCAAGTTGCCGAGGTTCGTGTGAGTGTCCGCGTTCGCCGGATGGAGTCGCAGCGCCTCGTTGAATGCGGCTTCCGCCTGGTCCCATCGGCCAAGTGCGTCGAGTGCGAGGCCGAGATT
>JANLUE010000008.1:0-2589 GCA_031363325.1 Gemmataceae bacterium | reverse complement strand
ACCAACGATCTTTTCCCAGGCCTTGAGGTCCGCGTCGGACGACGGTGGAATCGGCTGGGCACCCGCTTTTTCGAGGAGTTCCTTCAGTTCCTTGTTGGTGCCACTCGAAGCGGAATAGTACGCGGCGTCGAGCGTCTCCTGGCCCGGCTTGGCGAGTTCGAGGATCGCCTTGAGCATGACGAGATTGCCCATGCCGGCGGCGGTCAGGATCGCCGCATCGGTGTCTTTCGCACCTTTCTTGATGAGCAGTTGCACGGTCTTGAGTTGCAATCCTCCAACGGCGCTGCTGAGCGGCGTCTGATACCAAATGTCGTCGCGGGCGTTGACATCCGCCCCTTTCTCGACGAGCAATTCGACGACTTCGGGTTTGTTTTTTCCTGCAGCGATCCACAGTGCCGACACGCCGTATTCGTTCTTGGCATTGACGTCGGAACCCGCGTCGATGGCCTTTTGGATGGCCTTGACGTCGCCACTTCGCACCGCGGCCCAAAGCGCTTCGCGCTTGGTGTCCGCAGCCGACGCGACGGTCGTAGCGAGCAAGAATGCGATTGTGCAGCGAAGAAACATGACGACCTCGATCGGTGGCTCTATGCTTTTCTACTGAGTTGCAAGCGATCACAATACCAACGTCGAAACCGTTTGCCCCGCCGCGCGATGCACAACGCCCGCCGGCAGTCGAATGAGTGCATCCGCCTGAACGAGCGAACGCAAATCGGCGGAGCCGAATGAGGCGAGCGGGCGAACGCGTGGCCCGTCGAACCATTCCATTCGACCCGGAGCGAATGTGGGTCGATCGTTCTCCAGCGCGAGTTCACCGGCAAGCGGGATCGGCCCGAACACGGGGGCCGGCGCGGGGTGGCCGGCGATCTTCCGCAACGCCGAGCGAACGAACAACTCGAAGCCGACGAACGAACTCGCCGGGTTGCCGGGCAGGCCGAAGACGAGCGTATCGTGCCGCGTTCCAAAGAGCAGCGGCTTGCCGGGCTTCATGCGCACTTTGTGGAAATGCGTTTCGACGCCAAGGTCCTGCAACACCCCCGGCACGAAGTCGAACTTGCCGGCCGACACGCCGCCGGACAGGACCAGCACGTCCGACTCGAGTCCCTGGCGAACGAGGTCCGCGAGGCGATCGCGGTCGTCGGCCGCGATGCCGAGGTACCGCGCGATCGCGCCGGCCCGTATCGCCTGGGCCAACAACATCGGCCCGTTGGAATTGCGAATTCGCCCGGGACCCGGAACGTGTGGCGGTTCGACCAACTCGTCGCCCGTCGAAATGACACTGAGAGTTGCCGCCGGATGCACGCGGGCCGACGTTCGCCCGACGGCCGCGAGTAGGCCAAGCGTCTGGGGCGTGAGCACGGTGCCGGCCGGCAGAATAATTTCACCGGCCGCCATCTCGCGAGCGCGCTCCAGGATGAACTGACCGGCCGGTGGCGCTTGCTGAAGCCGAACGGTCGTTCCTTCGAGCGTGGTTCGTTCGTGCGGGACAACCGCGTCGGCCCCGGCGGGAATCGGCGCTCCGGTCATCACGCGACTGGCCTGCCCGCGCCCAACAACCTTCGTTGGCATCCGCCCGGCCGGCACTTCCTCGATCACCTCGAATGGCCCCAGGCCATCGGCCGAGCCAACGGCGTACCCGTCCATCAGCGACTTATCGAACGGCGGCGAGTCGAGATCGCTGGCGACCGCTTCGCCGAGCACGCGACCCAGCACGTCGGACGAGAGCGCGAACTCCACGGGCGACAGTGTGGTCGCCCGGTCGAGGATCGCGGCCAGGGCGTCGGCAACTTCGAGCATGATGGGACAGCGAATTGATGGAGCGTGCGGATATGACTAGCGAACTCGATGGTGGCCGTCAGTCCCCACGCCACGTCAACGTCAGGCGCGAGACCGGGCCACGGACGCGGAGCCGCAGCATCGGGATCGGGTCGTTCACGTCGACATCGCGTTCGACGGCCACGTAGTCCGGCGACACGCGCCAGCCGGCGTGATGGTGCAAGCTCAAGACGACGTGGCCGTTTTCGTCGGGCTCGACGTTGGCGAGTGCGATTCGCTTCCAGTCCATCTGTGTGACTTCGGCCTGGCCCTTGAGCACGAACGTCGGCCGACGGTCGAAGGCGAACAGCATTCCGCAATTTTTCAATTCGGCCACGATGAATGCGCCGGGCAATTTTTGGAACCGGTTCTTCGATTCTGGTGTTCGGGCCACGGCTCGCGTCACGTTGTACTGGTCGAGGAAGCGATGCAGCTCTTCGTCGGTCCAGTCGGCGATCGGCCGGCCGATCAGCTTGCCGTCGGCCAGGCGAATTTGCAAGTGATCGATGCTGATCTCGGCGGACAGGCCGCCGATGAATGGTCGTTGCGTCAATTCGGGCAGGAACGCCGACCAGCCGGAGTTCGGCCCGCCGTCCTCCCAAAGGATTCGACCCTCGGGGGTGCTTTTTTCGCGAAGTGTGCGAACGACATCTTCACGCGATGTGCCGAGCCCGAGTTCCAGCGGCGCGATCGTCCAGCGATTCGGCAAGTCGAGCCCGTACGTCATTCCGCCGAGCCCGATGGCAAGCCAGACGATTCCCATTGGCCGGAAGC
>JANLUE010001526.1:0-1197 GCA_031363325.1 Gemmataceae bacterium | reverse complement strand
GGCTTGTAATGGTTGTGCAGCCCGCGTGGCACCACGCCGGACCCAGCGCACAGCGGGCACGCCATCGAGAACTGGGCGAGGATCGCCTTGCGAATGAAGTCGCTCTTGTTCTTGAGCTTGTCGAGGAACTCGGCGAGATCTTCCTCGACCTTGAAGGCGACGATCTTCGTCTTCTGTGCTTTGATGCGGGCCACGGCCGGACCTCGGCGGATTGGTGGGGAGATGAAGGCATTATACCGACCCCGCCCAACCGAGTTCGTTCGCAGCGGAATTCGGCGACCGACGAGTAGAATGACGGGCAGTTCGCCAGGAGCAAAACTATGTCCGCCATCGCTTCGCCACCACTGCCGATCAAACCGGCCAGCGCGTCCAATGTCGAGAGTAACGGCACACACCAGGCGAGCGGCCCAATTGCCAGTCGACCAGACAATCTCCTCGCGACGGATGCTCAGGAAACCCGGTTGAAGTGCGTCCGTTTGCTACTCGATCTCCCCGAGACGGGCCTGGACGAAGCGCTCGAATCCCTTATCTCGATGCGCGATTTTTACTCGAACCCATCGCCCCGCTACGTTCCGCCGGAGCCGGGGCCCGGGATCCCGGCAATTGTTGGGAAGACAATTCTCGCTCCCGTTTTCCCAATTTCGGAGGATGATCTATGATCGGATCTCCCAGGATGTTCCAAGCCGCGATGGCGGTCACTTTGTACATTGTGGGAAGGTTTAATGCGGGGGTTCGGCCATGCCATTTCCCGAAGCACAGCGCGTCGTCTTCGAAGCAAATCCGTTGGACGAAGTAATTTGTCAATTGAAATTTCCGCCAATCCTAAAGGTTGATGCGGAATCGCCCGTCGCATTCCAAGAGCGAATTCGATCTGATTATCCCAACTATGAGACTCGCTCGTCCGTCAAGTTAGCAGGCGACATCCCGCCACAACTTGCGAGTTTTCTCGGCGCGGAACTTCCATTTGGCGGAATGAAGTCGCACGATTTTAGTTCTCGAGATGGCATTTGGACAATCGGCCTGACACAGCATTTTCTCGCACTCACCTGTCGGCGCTATGACCGGTGGGAGAACTTTAGAGGTCGATTCAGGGTCGCCGCCACCGTAGCTGTCCATTCTATGCGCGCGGTCGGGCGGCCTGAAGCTCGGTCAGGTTGGCTGGGGAGATTGGCGGGCCAAGCACGCGAGTGTGTTAGA
>JANLUE010001524.1:0-2315 GCA_031363325.1 Gemmataceae bacterium | reverse complement strand
GCCGCGAAATGATGGCCGAATTCGTGAACGAACACGTACGGCGCCCAGGCGCTATCGGCGGACACGGTGCCGAACACGTTGAAGATGCCCCCGCCCCCATACGTGCGATTGTTGCATAAAATCTCGACGAAATCATACGGGGCGAACGAGGCGATCCGCCGAAACGCCCGGTTCTCGAACGTCAGAATGTAACGCTCGGAGCCGAAGGCGTCGTACGTCGCACCGACCGGGCTGGCGCGATGTACTCCGGTCGAAGGTCGAGTGATGCCAGACTCCCGGGCCGGCGGGCACAGGCCCCAAACGTTGAAGTCCTTGCGGCGTTTCTTGAACGGCGCGGTCTTGAACAACTGCTCGGTCATTCGCCTGGCGTCGGCGACGAACTTGGGTCGCTCGGCCGTCGTGTAGCCGTCGCCCAGGATCAACAGATCGACCTTCTCCGATGGCGGGCCGTTCTTCTCAATCTCGATCACGTCGCCGGGCGAATCGGGCAATGCCGTATCGACGAACATGTCTTTCGGATCGACCGTCGTCGCCCAGGCGTCCTTCCATTTGTTCTCGGCGTCGCGTTTGCGAACGGTGATTTTCACCGGCCCAGTCGGCGTGGGAAACCGCAGCGATTCGTGAAATGTTCGGCTCGCGGTCTTGGCCTCGGCCGTCGTGACCCATTCGCCGTAGATCGAATCGAACCCGCGCGAGTACAGCACCTTCTTCGACGCGGCGTCGGCCACCTCGAAGAAATAGTTGCCGAGATTCAGGTTGTCGATCGGCCGAGCGGGATTGCCGGGCCAGGGCAACGGTTCGACGACGACCTTGTCGACGGCGTACAGTTCCTGCGTCGCGTTGCCGGAGTGATAAAAGTCGAGCCGCATCGTTCGCGGCGATTCGGCGAAGGCCGGTGCGGTCATGGCGGCCACGAGGAGAAAGGTTCGCACGGTCGGGATCGGGCTCACCAAGAACTTCATCGCCTTCTCCCAAGTGCTCACGTCCGGGCCAGTCGCTTCTCGAGCAAGTCGACGATGGATTGCTCGTCGGGAAACGAACCGGTCTGCAACTTGGAATAGAGCAATTCACCGTTGGCGGATAGCTCGAACGCCCCGCCGCCGGCCGGGACCAGCGTGAGCCCGCCAATGCGTTGTTTGAACTCGTTGAGCACGCGGCTCGTCAGACTGACGGCCTTCGGCTCGTAGTTTCAGATCGAACAGTATTTGAGTTCCAGTTTCATGACGCTTCTCCGTGTGGGTACGGATTATGATACGTCGAGCGCCATTTCGGATTCAACGAACCGCTCCGCGCTCCCGTGCCGTCGGCACTCGTCCTTCTTCGTGAAAACCTTGCCAAATCTGGTGGCGAAATCACCGCGCGTTTGACCCGCCTCATACTCGGCCAGATACGCGGCGACCGTTCGATCGTCTTTTCGCTTTCTCCTGTCCGGTTTTCTTTCGAGCGTCGCTTAAGTGGGTGGAACTGAGTTCCAACCCAACACTTCCCCTCTGGGAGAGAAGACATGAACGCGATTCGAAAGTTCAACGACGACGAACAAGGCCTGGAAACGTTGCAGGTCGTCATGATTGTCGCGGTTGCCGCGGTGATCTTGGCCTTGATCAAGACTCAGTGGACCGACGTGAAGAAGTTCTTCACCGACAAGGTCAAGGACATCACCGGGTTCACCACGTGAAAACGACCCCTCAGCCGTCCGAGAGCCGTCGCCACCTCTGGTTGGCGGCGGCCCTTTTTCCGATCCTGCTAGCCCAGCCTTGGATGATGGCCGCCCGGTCCGCCGGGCTGCCCGCCCCCTGGGACTCGCTGACCGGAATGGTTCTCGCCCTGGCGCTGTTCACGGCCACAGCGACCGACCTCGCCCGACGCCGAATCTTCAACTGGTGCACCTACTCGGCCATCGCCTGGGCCGGCGTGTTGCAACTGGTTTCGATGATCGCCGGCGACGCGATGATCCCCGGCGGTCTCGCCCACTCGGCCGAGCCGGTCGCCCTGAATGAACTGATCGGCGGGCCCACGCCGACCGATTGTCTCGCCGGACTCGCGATTGGGTTCGGCGTGACGTTCGCCCTGTACACCGTGTTCCACGGCGGGGCGGGGGATGTGAAATTGGTGGCCGCGGTCGGGGCGTTGATCGGCCCGGTCTTCGTCCTGCAAGCGATGGTCTACGCCTATGTGCTCGCGGCGATCGCCGCGGCCTGCTGGCTGATCTGGACCGTCGGCCCGATCGCCCTGGCGGCTCGATTGTGGATTTCGGTCGGCCTGCCCGCCGGCGAAACCCTGCGGGCCCACGCGGCGGCCGCCCAGTCCGCCACGCG
>JANLUE010001503.1:0-4111 GCA_031363325.1 Gemmataceae bacterium | reverse complement strand
AATTCGGACGCGCTGCAAATCTCGAGCACGTTCAAAGCCGGCTGCTATTTGTCGCCCTTGCTCGGCGGGTTCCTGGCCGACCGGTTCTTCGGCAAATACTGGACGATCGTCGGCTTCTCGGTCCCGTACGTTTGCGGCATGTTGTTGATGGGAGTCGGCACGGAATACGCGATTTACGGCGGGTTGGCGTTGCTCGCGCTCGGGAGCGGCGTGATCAAGCCGAACATCTCGACGTTGATGGGGCTGACTTACGACGAACGCCGGCCCGGCGAGCCAAAGCTTCGTAACGACGCGTTCTACATGTTCTACTTCGCCATCAATCTCGGGGCTGTGATCTCGAGCTATCTCTTGCCGATCGTCGCCAATCCCAACGGGGCGTTCGGGGACCAGGGGTATCGAATCGGGTTCCTGATCACGGCCGGACTGATGACCGTGGCGCTCGTGCTGTTCGCCTCCGGCAAGCGGACCTATGCCCACGAGAACGTCCGCGCTCGCCCGCCGCAGACGCCCGAGCAACGCGCCGAACAGTGGGAGGTGCTGTCGCGAGTTGGCGGCTTGTTCCTGCTCGTGAGCTTTTGGTGGTGCTGCTACGACATGAAGGACAATGTTTGGGTCGCGTTCGCCAAGGCCCGGATCGACCTGCAACTGACCGAGACCTGGACGCTTCAGCCGAACCAGTTGATCGCGCTCAATCCCTTCTTGATCTTGATCCTCGTTCCGACTCTGAATCTGACGTGGAAGGCCATCGATCCGACCGGGGAGAAGTTCCCAGCCCCCCGCAAAATCCTGATCGGCTTCCTTTTGATGGTGACCACTTATGTGATTCTCGCGATTGGCGGGCTGGGGTCTTCGGACGAACACAAGGTTTCGATCCTGTGGATGGTCGCGGCGTTTTTCATTATGACGGTGTCGGAGGTACTGGTCTCCGTGATCGGCCTGGAACTCGCGTTTCGGGCGGCCCCTCAGTCGATGAAAGGCTTCGTCACCGCCTGTTGGCTATTCACGGTTTTCCTCGGCAACTTAATCACGATTCCGATCGGCAAGTTCAAGCTGGTGGAGCGACTCGACTACGGCTGGTTCTTCGCGCTGCTCGCGGGGATGATGGCCACCGTATCGATCGTCTTTCTGGCGATCGGCAAGCGGTTCCGGACGTAAGCGCACCCTCATTCGCTTGACCGATCACATTGCGTCCGGTACATTCACTTATACCTGCCTCAGTGCCCACGTTTCGCTAGCCCACGCTTTCTCGCCCGGCCCCGTTCGATCGTTTCCGGAGACGGCCCCATGGTTCGCTTCCGCCTTTGCGCCGCTTTGCTCGCGGTCGCGGCCTCGACGCAATTCGCAATGGCTCAGCAACAGCCGGGCTTGCCGCTTCCACGCCTCGATTCGATCACGCCAATGGGGGCCAAGGTCGGCACGACCGTCGCCGAGGTGACGCTTCAAGGCACCGATCTCGACGAGGCCGACGCGCTGGTGTTCAGCCACCCCGGGATCAAGGCCGAGGTGGTGAAACCAGAACCACCCAAGGTCGATCCGAAAGACCCCAAGAAAGCGCCGCCCCCACCACCGAAGGCCCCGCTCCCTCCGAACAAGTTCAAGATCACGGTTGCGGCCGATGTTCCGGTCGGCCAGTACGACGTGAGGGCCGTCAACAAGTTTGGCGTTAGCAATCCACGCGTCTTTGCCGTCGGCGACTTGCCCGAAGTCATGGAGAAAGAACCGAACAACGACGTGCCCGAGGCGATGAAGATCGAATTGAACACGACGGTGAACGGAACGATCGCGAGCCCGACCGATGTCGATCTCTATCTCGTGGCGGCCAAGAAAGGTCAACGGGTCGTCTGCGCATGCATCGCCGAGTCGATCGACAGCAAGGCCCGGCCACTCGTCGAGGTGTACGACCCATCCGGCCGACGACTCGCAACCCAAAACGGGCCGGACGCAATCGCCGATTTCATCGCCCCGGCCGACGCGAGCTACTTCGTCCGCATTGCCGAATTCACCTACACGACGGGCGGCGCGAATCACTTCTATCGACTAACGATCACGACCAACCCGTGGATCGACGCCGTCTTTCCGCCAATGGTGGAGGCCGGCAAAGCCGCCCAGGTCTCGATCTACGGCCGCAACCTGCCGGGGGGAGTTCCCGAACCCGGCGCATCCATCGATGGCCGACCGCTGGAGAAGCTCGTGGTCAGCGTGACTGCGCCGGCGACGAGCGAAAAGCTCCTGTATCACGGCCGCGTTGAGCCACGCTCGGGCGCGGTTGACGGGTTTGAGTATCGCATCAAGGGGCCCGGGGGAAGTTCGAACGCCGCGTTCATTGCCTTCGCCCAGGGACCGGTCGTTCTGGAAAAGGAACCGAACGACAAGCCCGCCGAGCCGATGGAGTTGCCGGGAATCTGCGAAGTGGCGGGCCGAATCGACAAACGCAACGACCGCGATTGGTACGCGTTGCCGGTCAAGAAAGGCGAGAACTTCTCGATCGACCTGTGGGCCGATCGACTGGGGGTCGCGAACGATTTCAGTCTTTCGCTTCGTCTGCCGAAAGCGACGACCGACGCGGTCGAGAAAGACGACAACCCGGAAACGCTGAGCAACACGCAGTTTTACACGCGCACGACAGACCCGGACCCGATCCTGTTCACGGCCGTCGAAGATGGAAAGTATTTCATTCAAGTGACGAGCAAGGAGGCCGGCTATCAATACGGCCCGCGCGTGCCGTATCGCCTGAAGATCACCCGGCGCGTGCCGGACTTCCGCCTCGTGGCGATGCCGGCCAGCAACTTCGCTCCGGATGTGACCGTGCTCCGCGCCGACGGGAACAACTACCTCGAGATTTATGCGTTCCGGCAGGATGACTTCCTGGGGCCAATCGCGCTCACCGTCGAAGGATTACCCGCCGGCGTGACCTGTGCACCGCAAGTGATCGCCCCCGGTCAGAAATCGGCGGGCCTGGTCCTGTCAGCGGCAACGACGGCCGCGAACTTCACGGGGCCAATCACAATCAAGGGCACGGCGACCATCGCCGGCAAACCCGTCGTCCACGAGGCCCGGGCCGCGACGATTTCTTGGGCGATGCAACCCGGCCAGAACCTGCCGGCCTCGACTCGGCTCGACGCGTCGATGATGTTAGCCGTCCGCGACAAGGCGATGTTCAAGGTGACCGCCGAGCCGGAGAACGCCGTCATCAAGATGGGCGACAAGCCTCGTCAACCAATGTTCATCACGCAAGGCGAAAAGCTCACGGTGCCGTTCAAAATCGTCCGGACTTCGCCGGACGCCAAGGTCCCGATCACCCTGCAACAGGTCTCGACGACACAGAACCCCCAGCAGATGCCATTGACGGTGAATAACGGCCAACCGGTCGCCGCGATCGCGGCCGACAAGACGGACGGCACCTTCGTGATCGACGCCAAGACGACGGCCGTCCCCGGCCTGTACACGATCGTCATGAAAGCGACGGCCCAGATTCAATACGAGCGTGAAGGCACCAAGGGGAAGAAGCCGGCCACGGTCGAACAGTCGGCCACACCGATCACGATTCGCGTCGTGCCGGTATCGTTAGGCAAGGTGACGGCCGCGCCCGTCGGCAACCTGAAGGGCGGCCTCACGAGCGATGTCGTCGTGAAAGTGACGCGCGAGAACGGCTACGAGGGTGAGTACAAAGTGAAACTCGTCTTGCCGATGGGCACGAAGGGAATCACGGCCGCCGACGCGACCATCCCGGCCGGCCAGTCCGAAGTGAAAGTTACCTTGACCGCAGCCGCCGATGCAATGGCCGGCCCGGTACAGAACATCGTCGCCCAGGTGACCGGCATGCACGAGGGGAATTTGGCGATCACGCAGGAAGCGAAGTTCAATGTGACCGTCGAGAAAGCGCCGGCGAAGAAAGAAGAGCCGAAGAAGAAGTAGAAGGGCGCGAGACCGTTAGCCGCGAGGCGCAGCCGAGCGCGTCACGCGAATTGCGGAATTGGACTGGCCCCAAACAGACCCGTTAGCCGCGAGGCGCAGCCGAGCGCGTCACGCGAGTTGCGGAAGATGATTTGGCCGTTCCGTTGGCCATGACGCAGTTGCGGGAATTCGCGTGACGCGCTCGGCTGCGCTTCGC
>JANLUE010001502.1:0-2407 GCA_031363325.1 Gemmataceae bacterium | reverse complement strand
GTCTTCTTGTCGCCGCGCTTGACCTCGCGGGTCTGATCGTCTTCGATGAAGTCGGTCGACTTGGCCGAGACGAGCGCCGTAAACGTGTGCTTCAAACTTGACTCCGGCGCTTCGATCAGGACAAACTGAATTCCCGTGATTTCCAATTTTTCGAGTATGCGCCGCTCCCCCTTCTTCTTGAGTTTCGCGATCTCGATCTGGATTTTCTCGAGACAGTCCTCGGTCAAACTCGAAGCGATCTTTTTGCTCGAACGATCTCCGATGGCCGCCTTGACGGCCCGGACAACGGTCTTCACGGTCGAGGCCATCGCCAGCTTGTCCCAAAGATTGTCGGCCTTCGCGAGGATGCCGAGCGAAGTATCCGACGCGACCAGGCGGTTGACGATCTTCCAGTCGGGGACTTTCTCGCCGAGGTACAGGACGTTTTTCCGTTTCTTGACGTTTTCGAGCGCCTTCTCCTGAAGCTGCAGGGATTGCCGGCCACGCTTGGCCTCGGCGATCATCCCCTTGATCACATGGGCCACTACCAAGACGACCGTTAAGCCCCCAGCCGCCCCGCCAACGTAAGCCAGCAATCGACCATAGCCCTCGGTCTGGTTCTCGTAGCCGAGGTCCGGCCCAGTGATCTGGGCGAACGCGGGCGAGGGGGCAACGATCGATAACAGAACGGCGGCCGCGAAGAGTCGCATGCGAGGGCCTGGCAAAGGAAGTACGAGCGAGCGCGATGGAGTTAGTGTACACGCCAAGCCGCCGCGGCCGGAAGGGCAGTCGGGGTTAGTCCGTTCCATACCACATCCCGTATCACCCAATCGATCGGGCCAATCGACATGTTCCGACTTCCGTTCGCGATTTTTCTGCTCACAGCCTCTCTCGCGTGGCCGCAGGCCAGGCCGGCGGAGGACGAGCGGGCGTCGGTCGGGGCGGCATTGAGTTTCACCGAGCAACTGCTCGCGCGGAAGGTCGATGAGGATTCGTTGTTTCGTCGGCTCGACGATTTGGCTCACGTGGACAAGGTTCGCTACACCGGCCCGCCGCCGCGCGTCGCCAAGAACCCGACCGCGCCGGGGGCCAAGAACCCGGTCGTGATCCCGGCCTACACCTTCCTTCCGAAGAGGCCGCCGGCCGGGACGAAGTTGCCATTGCTCCTGTTCGCCCATGGCGGCGTTCACGGCAACGTCGGTACGAACTACGTCAACGTACTTCGGGAACTCTTGCAACAAGGCTACGCGATCATCGCGGCCGACTATCGGGGCAGCACCGGCTACGGCCGCGAGTATTGGGAACTGATCGACTACGGCGGGCTCGAAGTCGAAGACGTGTTCGCGGGCCGACAGTTCATGCTCGACGCGCATTCGAACATCGACCCGGACCGCGTTGGAATTCTGGGCTGGAGCCACGGCGGGATGATCACGCTGATGAATCTGTTCGCCCATCCGAAGGAATTCAAAGTCGGTTACGCGGGCGTGCCGGTCTGCGATCTCGTCGCGCGCATGGGCTATCAGGACCAGGGCTACCGGGATTTGTTTTCCGCCCCCTATCACATCGGCAAGACGGTTCGGGAAGACATTGATGAATATCGTCGCCGTTCGCCGGTCTGGCACGCGGACAAATTGCAAACGCCACTGTTGATTCACACGACGACGAACGATGAAGACGTTCATGTGATTGAGGTGGAAAACTTGATCAAGGCATTGAAGGCGGGCGGCAAATCGTTCGAGCACAAAGTCTACCTGGATGCCCCCGGCGGCCACCAGTTCAACCGGCTCGATACGAAATTCGCCCGCGAATCGCGAGCGGAGGCATATCGATATTTGGCGAAGTACCTGACGCCGCCGTACCCCGTGCAGTGAGTTGGAACTATTCGGGAGTCTGGCCGACTCGCCGCTTCCTTTCGCGGCCGCGCTCGGTTATCCTCTCCCTTCATGACTCCGTGTCTGTTCTCGATCAGTTATGGCGGACTGTGGGGCCAGGCCTCGCTCGATCTGCCGAGCTTCGTGGCCAAAGCCGCGGCGCTCGGTTATCGGGCCGTCATGCTCGCCGGCAAACGGCCTCACCTCTCGCCGCTCGATTATCCGCCGGAACGCGTCTCCGAACTTCGTGCGATCCTCGACCGAAATCGAGTCGCGTGCCCGGTCGTGGCCGCCTACACGGATTTCGCCGGCATGTCGGCCGCCGAAGTACCCGCTGTGGAATTGCAGATCGCCTACGTCGAGTCGCTGTGCCGGATCGGCCGTGAGCTTGGGGCATCGATAGTTCGAGTCTTCACGGCGTACGAATCCGATTCGCAACCGCTGAGTTCGTTGTGGCCCCGCGTCGTGACGGCCTTGCGCGAAGTCGCCGATCGGGCGGCGAACTTCGGTTTCACGGTCGCGATTCAGAATCATCACGATCTCGGCGTCCACACCGA
>JANLUE010001501.1:0-14689 GCA_031363325.1 Gemmataceae bacterium | reverse complement strand
GCTTCAAATCTTTGATGATCGCGTTCCTCCATTCAGGCATCGGCGCGGCCTCCGACATTCAGGCATCGTTTTCAGTCCAACGGCCTGAGATTGTTCAGCCCAGGGCAAGTCGGCGACGCCCTGGGATTCAGCGCGGCCTCGTCGATTCAGGCATCGTTTTCAGGCCAACGGCCTGAGATTGTTCAGCCCAGGGCAAGTCGGCGAAGCCGACGACGCCCTGGGTCACGCCCGCCCCGAGTTCCGCAGCCTGAAGGGCTGCGATACGACCCGATGATGGGCACAAATTCGTTGTCCAGGGCTCGCCTTTCCTCCGGCTTCAATTCGTCTTTCCGTCGGGCCCCTTTCGCATTTCGGCGGCTTCGGCGAGGAGTACGCTCGCTTCCAATTCCTCCTGCCAACTTTCCCAGCTCTCGTCGTACACGCGCTCGTGGCGCGGGTTGAATTTGCCGGCGGCCGTCATCCACTTCGCGGCCTGGACGCGCAATTCCTTGGCCTTTTCGACGTTCCCCAGTCGATGGTGCGCGAGTGATGCGAACAAGAGGTCCGACGCCCGGGGCCGATGTTGTTTCGCCTTTTTCTCGAAGCACTCGAGCGCTTCCGCATATTGGCCGGCTCGATACAGGGCCGCGCCGCGGAAACCGATGGTCCAGTCGGGGTCTACGGACGCCGCGACTTGGGCCAGGGCGACCAAACGATCCGCCTGGGCCTTGCCAATTGGGCCCGCGACGCAGGCCAAGACGACGTGTTGCGCGACCGCCCGATCCTTGGTCGCGCCAAAGCGGGCGAGCATTGCAGCACAGGTCGCCTGGAATGATTTTTGGTCGCCCGCTCCGAGCTGGCACACGGCGGCGAAATGCCATGTCGAGAAGTTCGTCGGTTCGAGTTCCACCGCCTTCGCGTAGTCGCGCGCGGCCTCGTCCCATCGACCCAGTTCGGAGTGGCTGCGACCACGCTCGCTCCAGCCCGACGACGACTTCGACTCCGCTTGGATCGACAAGGTAAAGTCGGCGATCGCTTTCTCGGATTGACCCAGCAGTCGATAGGCGTTGCCTCGTTCCAGCGGATAGTAACTGGCGCGCGGCGACAGCTCCATGAGCTTCGAATACTCCGCGATCGCGCGGTCGAACTTCTTCAAGCCGACGAAGGCCCGGGCGCAACTCTGCCGAACGTTCAAATCGCCGGGATCGAGGCTGACCGCCTTCTCCAGGTCGGCGACGGCCTCTTCCGGGCGATTGGCACTCGTGTAGGCGACGCCCCGCAGATGCCAGGCCCACGCCAGGTCGTTCCTCAATTCAACCGCTCGAGTCAAGTCGGCGATCGCCTCGTCCGGGCGATCCAGTTTCAGCAACGCTTCGGCGCGATGGACCCAGACCATCGCCCCCGAGAACTTCAACTCGATCGCGTGCGAATAGTCGTCGACGGCTCGTTGCCACTGGCCGACTTGTTGAAAGGCAAACCCCCGGGCCTGCCAGAACGATGCCGTATTTGGCTCACGTTCGATGAGCCGGGTGTATTCCGCGATCGTCAATGCGTCGCGCTTCGCCCGTTGCTCCGCGACCGCTTGCCGTTGTTGTGGCGTGCCCTGGTTCTTCTTTCGGAGCACCGCACCTTTTTCTTCGCTGGCGGCCCGGTCCGCGGCCGCCAGGTCGTGTTGCCCGAGCCGAACGTACAGCTCGGCGCGACGACCGTAGGCGGCGACATAGTCCGGTTGCAACTCGATCGTCTTGCTGTAAGCGGACACCGCCTCGTCGCGCCGGCCGAGGCCGCGCAACGCTTCACTGTGCGAAAACCAGGCGCTCGCGCGTTCCGGCTCGATCGCGATGGCTCGGGTCGAATCGGCGAGGGCCTTGTCCCATTCGCCGAGATACCCATACGCCGCGCCGCGACCGATGAGGCCGGCCACATGGTCCGGGTCGAATTCGAGTCCCTTGGAAAACGTCGCGGCCGCGGCGGAATAGTCTGCGATTGGAAACAGCAGGAATCGCCCGAGAGCGAAATAGGCGTGGCTGTATTCGGGCTTCCGTCGGATGGCCTCCCGAAAGCAGGTCATCGCCTCGTCCAGGCTCCCCCGGCGGTCCAACATTTGGGCGAGCCGAAGGTGAGCGGACGGACTCTGAGGTCTTAGCGCCACTGCCGCGGTCTGAAACCGAATCGCGTCGTCCAGCCGCGAATAGCTCGACATCAGAAGAACGAAAGCCAGTTCGTGATTGATCCAAAAGTCCGAAGGATATCGGCGCTGAGCGCTCTGCAGGAGGTCGATCGCCGAGTCTTTTTCGCCGAGCGCGCTGAGGTTCGTGGCCAACAAGATCAGCGTCGTCGGAGCGTGATTGCCGCTCTCCCAAGCGAGCGCCAATTTCTTAAGCGCACCGACCTCGCGCCGGGCGTCCGATCGAATCTGGCTTCGTCCAACATCGTCGTCCGCCCCCGACGCGATCGCCAGCAAGCGCCCCTTCAACGGCACCTTGACGTTGGGCAAACTGGCCCAATGGTCGATCGCCGCCGTCCATTGATCGCGAAGCGGCGAACTCCGGATTCGATCGATCGCGTCAGGTGCATCGACGGCAATCCCATATTCGTGCAGAATCTTGGCGTACTCGCGCGCGGTCGCTTCGTAGTCGAGTCGCGATTGTTCGTTGATCCCGGACGCCAGCAGCCGGGCTTCTTCCAAACGGGACGCAAAGCTCAATTCGCGAAGCCAGTCGGCCACGCGTTGCCGCAGCTCGGCGTCGCCGCCCACGTGCAGAAGCCCCTGGGCCCCCTGAGCCGCCAACTCGGCCTCCGTCAACTTGCGGTCGCGAAAAAGCGTTTCCGATTCCGCAAGGGCCTGCTGGACGTGGAGGGCCGTCGCGGCGCGGCGATTGGACCGTTCGCTCAGAAACCAGCCGAGCCCGCTGCCGAGCAAGACGAGAAACGCGAGGCCGAGGGACGCCATCGCCAGGGAAGCCTTGTTCCGCCGCGCGAACTTGCGCAACCGGTACCCGGCCGATGGCGGGCAGGCCTGGACAGTTTCGTCCGCCAGATATCGCTGCAGGTCCGCCGCGAACGCGTTGGCCGTCTCGTAGCGGCGATTGCGGTCCTTCTCCAGGCACTTCATCACGATCCAGTCGAGTTCACCGCGAACCAACTTCGTGAGCTTGCTCGGCTCCATGTGTCGTTGCGCCGAGATCGACGCGAGCGCATCGCCCGAATTGCTCAACCGCGTGCTCGGCCGCGGCGGGTCCTCTTCCTTGATGATCCGCAGAATCTCGGCATACGCCCCTTCCTTGATGCGCTGGCGCGTCAAAGGGGTGCTGCCGGTCAACAATTCGTACAGGAGTACGCCAAGCGAATAGATGTCGCTTCGTGTGTCAATCCCCAGGGCGCTAATCTCCGCCTGTTCGGGGCTCATGTATTCGAGCGTGCCGACCATCGTGCCGTAGTTCGTGAACAATGTCCGTTCCGTGAGCCGTTGCTCGATCGCCTTGGCCACGCCGAAGTCGATCACCTTGGGCACGGGTCGGCCGTCGTAGAGCGTGACCATCACGTTCGATGGCTTGATGTCGCGATGAATGATCCCCTTCTGGTGGGCGTGTTGAATCGCGTGACTCACCGGGACGAACAATTCGAGTCGTTGTCGCGGCGTCAACTGGGCGTCGTCGCAGTATTTCGTGATTGGGACGCCTTTAACCAACTCCATCGCGAAGTACGGCCTCCCACCACCGGTCGTGCCGGCGTCGAGCACCTTGGCGATGTTCGGGTGGTCCATCAACGCCAGCGCCTGACGTTCAGCCTCGAATCGAGCGAGCACTTGCTTCGAGTCCATGCCCACTTTGATCAGCTTAATCGCCACGCGGCGCTGAACCGGCTCCGACTGCTGGGCCATGTAAACGACACCCATGCCCCCTTCGCCAATCACCTGCAGCAGCTTGTATTTCCCGGCGAGCACACTGCCGATTTGCTCGTCGGAAGCATCGAGCCCGGGCACGTAGGACCGCGTGCCATCCGGGTCGGCGGCGGGATGGGGCCGGTTCAGGAACGGCCCGGCGGCCTGGGCGGCCGCGAGCAACCCCTCGACCTCACGCCGCAACTCCGGCTGCCCGGCGCAGACGCGGTCGAGCAACTCGGGCCGAGCGGCTTCGGGCAGGTCGATGGCCAGGAGGAAGAGTTCGCGCTCGGTCACGCCACGGGCTCCGGGGGGCTCACCCTAATTGGCGGAATCGGCCCCCAGATCGCGCCAAGATTCTCCGGAAAGTTCCCGGTACAGCCAGGCGCGGGCGAAGGCCCAGAGGCGATCGGCCGTCCGGGCACCGATGCTGAGGGCTTCGGCCGCTTGGGGGATTGTCAGGCCGGAGAAGTAACGGAGTTGCACCAGTTCCGCCGCTTGTGGATCGACGGTCGCGAATCGACTCAGCGCTTCGTCGAGCGTGAGGAGATCGTCGTGGGCCATCGGCGCGGGGGCATCGGGTAACTCGACGCGAACTCGGTCGCCGCCACGTTTTTCGGCCCCGCGCGTGCGGGCGTGATCGACCAGGATCCGCCGCATCGCCTCGGCGGCCGCCCGAAAGAACTGACTGCGCGATTCAAACTACTCCGGCCCCGCGAGTCGCAGATAAGCTTCGTGAACCAGGGCCGTCGCGTCGAGCGTGTGGTCCGGCCGTTCCTTGGCCATCCGCGCGGCCGCGAGCTGCCGCAACTCCCGGTAGACCTGGGGGAGCAAGTCATTGGTCATTGGTCATTGGTCCTTGGTCATTGGTGACTAAGGATCAAGGTCCAGGAACTAATGACCCAGAACCAATGACCAATGACCAATGACCAAAAAGACTATTGCCCCAGCAAGGCCCGATCGGTTCGGCCGCCGGGGAACTGGCCGATTCGGTCGTGGTCGATCTTGCCGGTGAGTTCCTTGAACACGTGCTCGACGTTGTCTTTGATTTCCTTTGCGTCCTTGCCGGTCCATTCCTTGTACCAGGGCATGTCGAGTGAGTCGGTGATCGCGGCCAGTTCCTTCTTGGCGTCGATGCCTTTCTGAATCTGCTCGCGCATGTCGCTGAAGTAACGGCTCTGTTTGGCGAGCAGTTCCTTCGTGGCCATCGGCCCGTGGCCGGGGCAGATGAACTTCACGTCGAGCTTGGCCATCTTGTCGAGGGCCTTGATCCACGAGGCGGTGTTCGAGTGGCCCATGTAGTTGAAGGCCCCGTTCACGCAGGCGTCGCCGGTGCACAGGATCTTGTGCTTCGGCAGATAGGCGACCGCGTCGCCGCTCGTGTGGCCGTGACCCATGTGCAAGAACTCGAGGCGTTGCGTGTCGTCTTCGATTACGAGCTTGTCGTCGAACGATTGATCGACGCCCTTCAGCTCGCTCGCGGCGATGTCCTTGCGGTCCTTGGCTTGCTCCTCCCATTGCTTCGGTCCGTTGACCTTGAGCAAGCGGGCACAGTTCGTCTGGCCGATCACCTTGGCGCCGGCCTTGGCCCAGACGGCGTTGCCGTACGCATGGTCTCCGTGGTGGTGCGTGTCGAAGACGTATTTCACCGGCTTGTCGGTCGTTTTCTTGACGGCGGCCAGTACGTCGGCCGCTTCCTTCGGGAAGTTCGCGTCGATCACGACCACATAGTCTTTGAACACGACCCAGACGTTGTTGCACCCGCCGAAGGGAATGGTCTTGTCGGTCGCGCTGATCGACGAGTAGCGGAAGAACACCCCCGGGGCGATCTCGCGGACTTCGTCGAACTTCAGTTCGGGCGGCTTGTCGTCGCTTTTGGGTTTCTCGTCCTGACGAGCGTATGCGGCGATCAGGAAGACACCGACCGCCGCGAGGCCGGCCGCGAGTTTCGGGAGGGTGCGCATGGGAGTCTCGGGTGCGGGCGAAGTGAGGGTACCCGATTAGGGTCGGAAAGTCGAGCGCCGAACGGATTACTTCTTCAATTGCTCGATGATCCACTTCGCGATCTCGGCGTCGGGCGAGTATTCCTCTTTCAGCACCAGTTCGCCCTTCTTGTAGGCCTCGCGAACCGGCTTCAGCGTCTGTTCGAGCCTGGCCGCGGTAACGCGCCGATTCGTGCCATCGACGAGGCCTTCGAGGCGCAGAGGCTTCGGAGCGAGCCGCGTCCAAAGTTCCGGCAAGTCGCCAGCCCGAAAGACGTTGATTGGCAACGAATCGTGCGGCACGTGCACGAACGGACTTTCGAAGACGGAGCGAAAGCTCAGGAGTCCGCCTCGAGCGACGACGGCTTTGAACCGCGAACGATCGTCGCCCGCGAGTGCCAAAGTGGTTGCGATTGTGGACGGCAACGGCTCGGCCAGCGTCGGCTCTGTAGTGCCATGCGGACGACCCGCTTCGAGATCGGTGCCGCGATTCGACGCCATCCCTTCGCCCCAAAGTACGAGCCGCTTGGAGTCAATTTCCGCGACTTGCTTCAGAAGCCTGCTCGTCCAGTCGGAATTCGTCCAATGTCCCCGGCGCAGTTCCCAGCCACTGACTTCAAGCGCGGAGTGGATCGATTCGAAGCTACTGGTTCGCCCACGCGCATCGGACGGCCGTTCGATCCCCGTTCCATGCAATTGAACCAGAACCACGGCAAGGTCATTTCGCAGCAGTTCCGCGATCGCCTTCGAACGGGTTTCGACGAACGCGGACGTCCCGTTTGTGCATATGCATACAGCCGCTGGCAATGGCCCTTTGGTGCGAAGAATGGTGGGAGTCAAGACGGTCGCACGAATCGGTTGTGGCGAGCGGGCATCCGCCGTCAGCCGTTCTCCGAACCGAAGCTTCCGAATTCGAACTGATCCGACCGCAGTGATATCGTCAATCGCCGGCTGCCCGTCGAAGCCGAACAAATAGCCGTGGTCTGCGACAACGAGCCCTCCAAATCGATCCATATTTGGCGGCGGATCTTGAGGGCGACGTGTAACCGATTCGTCAATCCATTGGTCGCGCGCCATCTCCCCCAGCACCTCGCCCAACGCTCGCGGCTTCAATTCTTTGATCGCCTCGGCGGTCCAACACTTCAACTCGTCGGCCGTTCGGCGTTCTTTCGAGTCCTTGTCCGGAATCGGAATGTCGAACCATTTCTTCAATGCGGTGTAGATCGACTTTCGATGGACCGAGCCGATGTTGTTGCAGTGGCTGGCCGTCGGGTCGTTGCCTTGGATGACGCCGGTTCCGGTTGTGAAGGCGAGGCCGTCGGCCGCGTTGTAAAAGCCCCAGACTTTCTGGTAGCGCTTCCAGACCGGGTCGCGGTCGCGGTCCCAGGAGAACTCGTGGGCGTGGATCACTTTTCGCGGCGCGACCGAGGCGACGATCGTCCATGGCAGGAAGCCGCTCAAGGCCGAGTTGCGCAGGTTCCGCGTCGATTCCCAACTGCCGCCGCCGACGTAGTTGAACGTCTTGTCCGCGTCGGCCGGGAGGGGGTATTTCGTCTCGGGTTGCGGCCCGCCGAAGTTGAACGGGACGACGCACGTGAATCGATCATCGAGGGCGGCCGTCACCGCCGCGATGTCGCCACCGCCAGCCACCGAGCCGAGAAGGATCACCCGTTCCTTGTCGGCCCCCGGTCGGGCGAGCGCCACGTCGAGCCCGCGCATCAGGTCCCACGCCATCCAGCCCATCAGGCTGTCGCCCAGCAGTGAAAGTTGCAGGTGCAAATCGTAGCGGAACCACTAGTCCTGTCGGCCGACCCGGAACTCCTTCGGATAGTCCTGGGCCGAATGGAACGGATGCTGCCGACGTTCGCCGTGCCCGAGGAGATCGGTCACGAGGACGAGGCACCCGAGTTTCGCCCAGGTGACGCCCATGTCCTGCAATTCGCCTTCGTGCTTCGGGGCGTGATGACTGTGAGCGATCAGGAGGACCGGCATCTTGTCGCGGCGATCGCTCGGCCGGTACAGGTTGCCCGTGACCCAGACGCCCGGCCGACTTTCGTATAAAAGATTGTCGATGCAATAGCCGTCCGCTTCGATCGTCTTCGTGATTCGAGTCGGCACGACCTTCGGCACGGCCGGCCACGTGCCAAGCGACTCTCGCAACATTTGGACGCGCGGTTGGCGGAACTTCTCCCAGTCGTCGCGGGTCGCGACCTTCGACCAGAATTGTCGGTCGCGATCGTTCGCTTCCGCCAGGCGTTTCTTCGCGTAGTCGGCGAGGACCGTGCTGAACTTGCCGTCCTTGTCCGGGACGGCCGCCATCTCCTTGGCGGCGTAGACGCGGAGTTCCTGGGCGAGCGCGTCGATGGCCGGGTCGGCCGAAGCCGTTGAAGCGAGGGCGAGTGCGAACAGAATGGTGAATCGTGACATGGAGCCATTTTGACCGAGCTGGCCCGTTCACTCAAGAAAAATCTCGAATCGCGCGAACCCGCCACGAACCACCGGGCTCCCTCCTGCACGAAGCGAAAGTGGCTTCGAACATTGCAGAGTGGAGAAACGGTATCTCGCGTGGCTCATAACCACGAGACAGTGGGTTCAACTCCCGCCTCTGCGACTCCTGATCGTCATTCCAAATGGAAGGTCCAGCCGACCGGCGACGGCACCAAGCTCGAACCTTGGCGAGTCGAAAGACCTTGGGGGTTCAACTCCCTCACCTTCCGCTGCCGTGAGTCGGACCGATTGAGTCACCACTTTAATGGGCCGTGCTGTCGTCGAAATCACGCGGCCAAGAACTTTAGCCGTCCATGAAGTACCGTCCCGGCCAATTGCGTTCGCCGACGCCCAGGTGAAGTCGTTCGCCGAACTTGGCGGTGAATCGTCGGCGCGAGGTCGGCGACACGCGGTCTTCGCCGATCGACACGTGGAGTTGCTCGGCCATCGGGTAGTCGCCACACAAAGCATCGTGGGCCGTCGATTGCAGGCCGCAACCGACGAGTTCGAGTTCCTTCAGGTTGACGCCGGCCGACGAACGCAACAAGCGGGCCAGCCCTTCGGTATTGATCGGGCATCGGTAGAGGAACAACCTTTTCAAATTCAACAGGCCGGATCGACTCAGTAGCTCCGCCACGTCGGCCGCCCCGGTGACCGCCCGGAGAACCAACTCACGGGCTCCGCCCAGGTCGGGAAGCTGGCCCAGGAACGCCACGCTCGCCACGTCCGTGAAGCCGAGTTCGAGCGAGCGCATCCGGGTCGCGTCGATGGCCGACAGCGTGGCCCTCACTTCGTTCGGCGGGTATTGCATGAGCGTGAGCCCGTCGAGCGGCGCCCGGTCCCAGAGTCGAACGACGTGCGACTTCGACCGGTGCGACTTGTGGACCAGGGCGGCGTGCGCCAGAAACCCGCGGCGGAATTGCACGGAGTGCAAGTACGGAATGTCCTGCCCGCCGCTCCACGACTGGTGAATCGCATGGACCGGCCGGCCCGGAAGCACGTGCCACTTCAATTGATACCGGTCGCCGGCGAGCGGTGATGGCTCGGCCAGGGCCTGGCAGGCGGGCTTCAGCCACGTTGGCCAATGTTTCGTCAACAACTGCCGTTCGCGAGCCAGGAGCGGAACGATCTCGTCGTTCGACGCGGCGGCCGCGAGAGCGCACTGGACGCGGATGAACTCGGCCCGGCCGATGCTCGCCGGATCACCCCTCTCGTCCAGATAGTCGGCGTACAGGAGCCGCGGGCCGTCGTCGTCCGGCCGGGCCGCAATCAGTTGATGGAACGAAATCTCGTCGGCCATCGTGGCCCGTCGGGTCGAAGGGATGCCAGTGGGAATGATACCTGGAAGGTCGAACTACTTCCGGTTAGAATCCACCCCAATTCGATTCCGCGAAGGGGGCTCGTTATGTTGAACTGGTTGCCGGCCTTCGGTGTCGCGTTCGCACTGGCCGCCCCGGTGCCGAAAGATCCCAAAAAGCCGGAATCCCCTTCCATCGTCGGAAAATGGGAGTGTGTGAAGTTCGAAGCCGCCGGTCGCACGACAACCAACGAGGAATTGAAAGAAATCAGCCTCGAGTTTGGGGCGGATGGTAAATGCAAAATTCGGTTTGGAGAGGATTCCGAAAGCACCTACGCGACGGACGCGGCCAAAGTCCCCGCCGAGATCGATTTCGTTTCTGAAAAGACGCGGAAAGCCAAGGGGGCGATCTACAAGCTGGAGAAAGACTCGCTCACTCTTTGTCTGGGCGACGGCAACGCCGCTCGGCCGACGAAGTTCGAGTCGCCAGCCGGGACCCGAATCATGTTGATGACATTCAAGCGGGTGCCGAAGAAGGAGTAGGGGTGCATTCCTGGTCCGATCAACGATTCTTCTTCCGAGTTGGTGGGGCCTCCGGAACTTCGTTGGTTTGAGAGCGGACGATTGACTCGACGAGCAGATACAGTTCGCTGCAGGGATTCTGGTTCTCCGGCAACTCATTGCGCGCGATCCCGCCCGCTCGCCCTTTCTTGGCCCGCCTTGCAGCGTCATGAACTTGACTCAGGATTGAAGCGAAATCGCATCGGCCTTTTTCGTAGTTCGGGATGAAGTCGCGGCGCAACTGTCGAACGACATGATCGCAATCGGGAGATGGCTTCTCGTATTCGGCGAAATGAAGCACGATCCAATGCTCGAAGCACTTGGTCGTCACGGCGATTCGAACGCCATTCGCATTGGCTCTTGACCGGGCGTTGGCGATCTTGGTTCCATAGTCGCCGTCGATTGCACACCAGACTTCGTCGAACGGTACGGTTCCAGAACTCGTTCGCGCCGAAGACCTTTTCAGCTCAATGGCTCGATCGACGACTTGAATTGGTTGAGTGTCGCCACCGCTGCCGACGACGCGAAGTGAGGTTGCCGAGAGGCCGAGATGCACCTTCATCGCCGCGAAGTAAGCGGGTGCCGACTTGTTGTCCTCGCAAACGATCAGAATGCGCTTGGCCAGGTCGCGTTCGCCGCGGCGACGGCGCAGGCTATCGAGAAGCGATTGAACCTTCTTCGACACGGGCTTCTTCGGGTTCTTCTTGGGCTTCATACGGCGAACTTCTCCAGCGACGGAATTGCTCCATATTGGCCCGACAGATATCGCTTACGAACATTGTGCACGGGCCTGGCATCGTCCTTGAACTCGGTCAACGAGTAGAGTTCCGTCTCGCCGATTGGAGTTTTCTTCGTGAAGTAGACCTGATCTCGACGCAGTGCGGGAGGTAGCCCGTCAATGCCTTCCATCAAACCTGTATCATGTGTCGTGAAAATCAATTGCGAAGGCGGGTCGGTTGGAGGCCGATCGTTGATCGATCGAATCAGTCGATCCAGCAACCTGGGATGAAGGCTCGCGCCGAGTTCGTCCGCGAGAATCGTCTGCGGCTGCGTGGCGAGCGCCCACCAGTCGCCCGCGACGTGAAATAGTTTTTTGGTTCCCGCGGACTCATTCGTGAAGTCAATCGATCCGCGTCGAGAGCCTTCGTGTTGAAAAGTCACGACAATTGTCGACTCCGGAATCTTGATTTCCGTGGCCGCGCGCTGAAGCAACTTTCGAAGTTCCTCCGGAAAATCAAGCGTCTCAAGGCGAGTTTCGACTCCACAAATGCCCACATCCGAAGGCTTCATCAGATGATCCATGATCCAAGCTCGATACTCTTGGTCCACATGAAACCGATCATCTTGAGGTGTTCGGCTCGAGATTGTGGACGCCGAATAGTCCTGAAATCGAGTGGCATCGCGGATCGCCGCGAAATACGGCTGGACCGATTCGCGGCCTTTCGTCGGGCCGTGTTGAGCCAGCTTGGAAAGTACAGTGACGTTGGTCTGCATCGCGGTGACATAGAGGCGATTGGCGGCACTCCCGGTGATGAGGTCGCCGCGAATTTCGCCGGACGGAGCGCGATCGATGAGGACGACTTCGTCGTCGCCATTGAGCAGCGAAAGTCGTTCTTCCAAAATGTCCTGCGCGGAAAAATTCAATGCATAACGCAAGACGGCGTTGTCGAACGTGACATCGCAACCGAGTTCGATCGGCTCCTTCTTGGATTTGGCGTCGAGTAGGAACGGCTCATAGGTCGGTAGCTCGGCACCCGGTCGAGAGCGCTGGCTCGATTCCGTCGTGATCCATCGAAGTGCTCGGGCCGCGAGGAGGACCGTTGATTTGCCGGAGGCGTTCGGGCCGTAGATGGCCGCCGTTCGCAAGAGCTTCAGTGGCTCTTCGCTCCCGCGAATCGGATACTCGATGAGGCCGCGATTTCGGTCGTCCGCACGACGAAGGTTGGCCGCGACCATCGACAATTCGAAGTTCGACCTCAGCGATCGGAAATTCTTGCCGAACAATCGTACGAGCATCGCCGCCTCGCTTCATTCAAGTTGCGCAGGTTTCCTGCGCAACTGAAATATAGCAGAGTTAAGGCTCTCGCCAACAGAACTTTCACCCCGCGCCACGCGCGCCCGCCGCGACCCCCTATAATCCACTTTGTCCGATTGCTGAATCCTTCCGCACGCCTCCCGCACTAACCTTGGGCCCGTCGAGCCATGGCCGAGACTGCCGTCGCCGAATTGACGCCCGAGCTCGTATTCCGGGAACACGCCCCCCGCGTTTACAATCTGGCACGCCGCATGTTGGGAAACGACGCCGACGCCGAAGACGTCACGCAGGACGTGCTCCTGCAAGTCGTCCGCAAGCTCGACACCTTCCGGGGCGATGCCGCTCTCCCGACCTGGCTACATCGTGTGACGGTGAACGCCGCCCTGGCCGCGCGACGCAAGCGGGCCCGCCGCGACGACGGCCGAGTCCACGACCCGCTCGACGGCTTCTCCGACGACGGGCACCATGTCGGGCACGTCCGTCCGTGGCCCAAGCTTCCCGAAAACCCAGTTCTCGACCGCGAAGAGCGAGAGATGATCGAGTCCGCGATGGCCACGTTGCCGGACATCTATCGCGACGTGTTCGTCCTGGGCGATGTCGAACAATTGCCGAATGCCGAGATTGGCGGAATGTTGGGATTGAGTTTGGCCGCCGTCAAGAGCCGCCTGCACCGGGCCCGGTTGATGATGCGCGACGCCCTCTCCCGACACTTCGAGGAGCGCCTGTCATGAATTGTCGGAAAGTGACGGAGCTGCTCATCGACTTCGTCGATGGTTCGATTTCGGCCGAGATGCGGGCCGAAGTGCAGCGCCACATGTGCGGTTGCGTGCCGTGCGCCATCTACCTGCACACCTATTCCGATACGATTCGCGTCACCCAGGCCCTTCCGGACGCCCCGATTCCCCGCGAGTTCGCCGACCGTTTGCTCGCCGCCCTTCGCGCCGAGACTTGCAAGGACGAGTGAGCCAATGGCCTGTTCGCACGCGGCCCAAGTTCATCCCGTTCCACCGCGAACGCCGGCCGGTTGCGAAGAGTGCCTGAAAACCGGCGGCGAGTGGGTTCACCTTCGACTCTGCCTTTCATGCGGCCACGTGGGCTGTTGCGATAGTTCGCCCGGCCGACATGCGACCCGGCATTTCAAGCACGCGGGCCATCCGGTTGTCGCCTCGCTCGAGCCCGACGAGCGCTGGGCCTGGTGTTTCGTCGATGAGATCGATTTGCCCGTCCCGACGGCCGCTGAGCCGTACCTTCGCTGAGAGGTTCGCGTGGCCGAGCTCGACGCTGCCGCCTTTCCGATTCTCGACCCCGATTGCGTGATCGCTCTCGGCGAGTGCCCGCACACCAAGCGCAAGACCTTTGGCGATGGCCAATCGTTGTTCCGGGCCGGCGATCGCGAAGCGAAGTTTTACGTGATCGTGACGGGCGAAGTCGAAATCGTCGACGAGACGGGCGATTCGCCAAAGCGCGTGGCCGCCCACGGGCCCGGTGCGTTTTCCGGCGATGTGTCGCAAGTCACGGGTCGGCCCGCCGTCGTCTCCGGGTATGCCCGCGGTACGACCGAAGTCCTAGAAGTCTCCCAGGAGGCGCTTCGCGAAATCTTGAATTCGCATCCGGATCTGGCCGACATCATCCTGCGGGCGTTCATCACGCGCCGGCAGATCCTCCGCGAGTCCGGTTCGTTCACCGGGCTCCGGGTCATTGGCCCCGGCGGGTCGGCCGACACGTTTCGCGTCCGCGACTTCCTCTCGAAGAACGCGGCCCTGTTCACGTGGCTCGACACCGAGTCCGATCCGCACGTGGCCGACTTGCTTCATTCGTTCGGGCTCAGCGAAGCGGACACACCCGTGGTGATGTGCGGCATGTCGCTGATCCATCGCAATCCGTCGAATCGCCAATTGGCCGATGCGCTTGGCCTTCGCAAGCCGTTGCCCGCGAAGGTCTACGATCTCGTGGTCGTCGGCGCTGGGCCGGCCGGATTGGCGGCCGCCGTTTACGGTGCGAGCGAAGGGCTCAGCACGGTCGTCCTCGAACGAACGGCCCCCGGAGGTCAAGCCGGCCGCTCGATGCGGATCGAGAACTACCTCGGCTTCCCGATGGGCATCACCGGCAGCGAACTGGCTGAACGGGCCGTGCTTCAGGCCAGCAAGTTCGGCGCGCTGATGCCGATCGCCACGCAGGTCTTGCGGATGGCGTTCGAATCGACCGGGCCGGTGATTTACCTGGACGAGAACGAACGCGTCGCGGCCAAGTGCGTGTTGATCGCGACCGGGGCCGAGTATCGCTTGCTCGGCATCGAAGGTTGCGACAAGTTCGAGGGACGCGGCGTGTACTACGCGGCCACGCCGGTCGAAGCCCAGATGTGCCGCGATGCGGAAGTCGTCGTGGTCGGGGCGGGCAATTCGGCCGGGCAGGCCGCCGTCTTCCTGGCCGGCCAGGCCCGCAAAGTCCATTTGGTGGTTCGCGGC
>JANLUE010001498.1:0-1935 GCA_031363325.1 Gemmataceae bacterium | reverse complement strand
GCTCGTCGTTCGCGCGGCGATGGGTCCAGACCTCGTGCTCGGTGAAAGCGTCGCGGTCAACGGGGCGTGTTTGACGGTCGTCGAACGGGGCGAGTTGTTTTCCTTCGACGTTGGGCCGGAAACGTTGCTGCGCACGAATCTGGGTGCTTTGGCCGCTGGCGACCGCGTCAATCTCGAGCGGGCCGTCCGCGTCGGCGACCGACTGGGCGGACATTTCGTTCAAGGCCATGTCGACGCGGTGGGCACCATCGATCAACGGATTCGCAACGGTGAATGGGAAGATGTCTGGGTCCGTTGCCCGCACGAATTGACGCGACTCATGGTCTCCAAGGGCAGCGTGGCCGTCGATGGCGTGAGCCTGACGTTGGTCAACGTCGAGTCGGAGCGATTCAGCTTGATGCTGATCCCGCACACGCAAGCGGTCACGACGCTCGGCTTCAAGTTGGTCGGCGACCCGGTGAATTTGGAAACGGACCTGTTGGCGAAACATGTGGCGAAGTTGTTGGCGACCGAGCCCTGATCCAGTTCCCCCTCTCCGAAGCGGAGAGGGGGAACCACAACACTATGACGCAAGAAATCCCCTCCCCCCGGCAAACGCTCTCCTACATCAAGGGGCTGCTCGCATCGCGCCGGCTCGTGCCCAAGAGCAAGATGGGGCAAAACTTTCTCGTCGACCTCAATCTAGTCGATGTCGTTGTTCGCACGGCGGAACTGACTAAGGAGGATGCGGTCCTCGAAGTGGGTACTGGGACTGGCAGCTTGTCGGTCCGGCTGGCCGAATTGGCCGGGGGTGTCTTGACCGTCGAGCTCGATCCGAACTTCTTCAACATGGCCCGGCAACTCCTGTGCGCGTGGCCGAACGTCCGGCAACTGCACGGCGACGCCCTGGCCCGAAAGAACGAAGTTAATCCCGATCTCATGAGTGGCTGGGAGAATCTTCGCAATGACTTGGGGCTCAGGCGGCGCAAGCTCGTGGCCAACTTGCCCTACGCGATCGCGACGCCGTTGGTCGCGAACTTGTTGATCTCGGACGTGCCGATCGAGCGCATGGTCGTGATGGTGCAGTGGGAAATGGCCGAGCGCCTGATCGCGACGCCGAGCACGAAAAATTTCGGAGCGTTGTCGATTTTGGTGCAATCGCTGGGCGAGGCCGAGATCGTGCGGCGGATCGCGCCGACGAATTTTTGGCCGCAACCGGCCGTCGATTCGGCGATCGTGGTCATCAAGCCGGACCCAGTCAAGCGGGCGGCGGTTGGAAATGTGCAAGCGTTTCGAGCTTTTTTGCGTGACTTATATGCGCATCGACGCAAGAATCTCCGTCAGGCCCTTTCCGGCTGGCCGCAAGGTCGGCGCGAGAAATCGGCCGTGGACGCCCGGCTGGCGGCGCTCGGGATCGATGGGTCGGTCCGGGCGGAATCGCTCGGCGTGGCCGAGCACCTGCGACTGTGCCGGGGGTTCGAGGAGAGCTGACCATGTCGAAGCTCACCAGTCGCGCCAAGTCCGCCGCGATCGTCTTCCTCGGTTCGACCGCGACCATCGTCGCGGGCTATGTGTTCTGGGACTTCACCGATCCGCGGCCGGCTCCTTCGAACTTGCCCGGCGGCGCGATCATCGGCCCGAGGTCCTCGGTCCCGTTCATTTCTCAGGCCATCGACAATCCGCCCGCGATCCCGGCCGATCAAGTGAAGATGGCCGATGCCGACGAAGTCATCGGCGTCTCGGCCGGCGGCAAGGCCCGAGCCTACCGCGTCAAGGCGTTCTTCGGCCAAATCAACCTCGTGGTCAACGATGTGGTCGGGGGGACGCCCGTCAGCGTGACCCATTGCGATCGCAAGAAGCTCTGGCGCGTCTTTACGGACGAAGGCAGCCAGCAACTCGAAATCATGCTGGGCGGCTACATCGACGGTTTGGTGTTGTACATCCGGTCGGACCTAT
>JANLUE010000608.1:0-5258 GCA_031363325.1 Gemmataceae bacterium | reverse complement strand
CACCCCCGACCCCTCTCCCCCGGTGGGGAGAGGGGGGAGAACTATTTCTTTTGCACGACTTCATCCACCAGGCCAAACTCCTTCGCCTCCGTGGCCGAGTAGTAATGATCGCGTTCGGTTTCCCTGGCGACGATGTCCACCGCCTGACCACAATGCTTGGCAAGAATTTCGTTGAGGCGTTGCCGATCCTTGAGGAACTCGTTGGCCTGGATCTCCATGTCGGTGATCTGCCCGCCGATCTGGCCCCAGGGCTGATGAATCATCACCTTGGAATTGGGGAGTGCATAGCGTTTGCCTTTCGACCCTGCGGCCAGGAGGATGGCGGCGCCGCTGGCAGCCATGCCCATGCAGTAGGTGGCAATCGGGCATTCGAGAAACTGCATGGTATCGTAGATCGCCAGCGTGGCCGACACGGAGCCGCCGGGGCAGTTGATGTACAGGTGGATTTCCTGCGTACGGTTCTCATATTGCAGGAACAGCAACTTCTGGATCGTCAGGTTGGCGAGGTAGTCGTTGATCTCCGGGTTGCCGCCCGTCTCGCGGGAACTGCCGAGGAAGATGATGCGATTCTCCATGAGCAGATCGTCGGTCGACATCTGCCGCATGCGCGTGTAATCGCGATAGCGCTGAACCTGCGGGCCGTTCATTGGGCCCATGTCCGGGGCGTAGTCCTGTCGCATCGGGGCCTCCCGTCGGGTGTTCCGGAACATCACTCAGTCGGCGTCGTGTCGGCGGCTTCGGTCGGTGCGGTCGGTACGACCAGATCCCCCGCGACGGCCTGGGCGCTCACCGTGGCCGTCTCGCCTTCTTCGTCTTCCGGCTTGATCTCGAATTCTTCGTACACCGCATTGTTAAGGACGATGTCAAGGGCCTTGCGCTCGAGAAGCTCCGTCGCGAGCGATTCGATCAGTTCTTCGCGCTCGAATTGGGCCTTCACCTTGCGGAAGCTTTCGTTGCGGTTCGCGGCGATCCGGGCGATCTCCGAATCGACATCGGAGTCCTCGATCTCGATCTTCTCGACCTCGGCGATCTTCTGCAAGACGAAGTGCTCCATGAGCGAGCCGGCCGTGCTCTGCAGGACGTTCTGGCGAAGGACCGCCATCCGCGAGTCGATCTGTTCGTCGGACATGCCGGCCGAACGCATCTCCATGACGCGTCGTTGCAGCGTTCGAGTCGCCTGGTTGACGAGCAAGTCGCGCGGCAGGTCCCACTTCGTGCTCTGCATGACCTGACTGAGAATCTGCTGACGGGCGAATTGCCGCTGCTGGAACTCGAGGTTCCGCTCGAGCGACGACGAGATCAGTTCGTGAAGGTTCGATTCATTGGTGACACCGAACTCTTCCAGGAGCGCCGGGGTCAACTCGGGAACTTCCACCGACAGCACGTTCTTGACTTCGAACTTGCCTCTGACGGTCTTGCCCTTGAGGGCCTGATCGGCGACGGTCTCGGCCAGCTTGAAGTCGAACTCGCGGGCATCACCGACTTTCGCCCCGACGATCACACGGCCAAAATCCTCGGCCACGCCGTCGTTCAAGGCCAACTTCTTCTCGACGCGGACTCGAACTTTCTCGGACTTGTTGAGTTCCTTGTCGCCATCGAGGAACGAGAGCGTGCCCTCAAGGACATTGTTCATGGCGACGATTCCGTCGGTCTTGTCGACCACCTTTCCGTGTCGCTCGAGCAACTTGCGTTGTTCGTTGGCGACATCGACATCGGTGAACTTGCGGGTCGGCTTGCGGATCTTCATGCCCTTGTATTCGGGCAGGTCGAACTCGGGCCGAACCTCGACGACGAACTCGTAAATGAACGGCCCCTCGTCGGGGATCTCGAGTTGGTCGGCCTTCAGGTCGGGCGGCGCGAGCGGGGCGATGTTGCTGTCTTCGGCCAGTTGCTGCAGGCTGGCCATCAGGACTTCGCGGCGAACTTCTTCCTTGACGGCGGATTTGAAGCGCCGTTCGACGATCTTCCGCGGTGCCTTGCCCGGCCGAAACCCCGGCAGGGCGGCCGACTGATCGTTGATCAGTTCCCGATATTTTTCGTCCATTCGATCGTCGATCGCCTGGCGCGCCACCGTGATCTTGACGTGCTTCTTGCACGGGCCCGCATCGGTGATCTCGACCGCTTGATCGAGCTTGGTTGGGTCGCCCAGCGACAGAAGGTCGTCCGGCACCTCTTCGGGGAGCGTGGCCACGTCGGCATCGTCGGGCAGGGTGGCGGTCGTTTCGTCGGCCATGGTTAATTCTTCCGGCGTCCAATGAAAAAAGCCAAGAAGGGGGAGGACCGGGGGGTGAGGGCCCCGACCTCCTGGTCTTCTCGGCTCGCACGAATTCGAGAGCGGGCGATGGGATTTGAACCCACGACAACCACGTTGGCAACGTGGCACTCTACCACTGAGTTACGCCCGCATTCTCCGGTCAACAAGCATTATAGATGTGGGTTCCAGGAGGACAGGGGTTCGGGAAAAAAGTTCAGGGCGTTGATTCGATGCGCGTGGGTATTTCCGACCCGGAGTTTGGCGTGAGGCGATTGGTCGGGCAGTGCTTCACTTTCCGGCTTTCTCGACCAGTTCCAAAATCTTCTTGCTGTCCTCCGCCGCCTTGACGGCCGTGTCCTTCGCCAGAATCTTGCCGTCCTTGCCGATCACGAACGTCCAGCGCGCGGCCGTCACGTCGCGCTTCAATTCGACCGGCTTGCCGTCCGCGTCCGTTCCCTTCACGACGCCACCGGCTTTCAACGGCACGCCGAACGCCTTGGCGACGGACCCGTCGGTATCGGCCAGCAGCGTGTAGTTCAGGTTGTGAAGCTTCTTGAAGATCTGATGGCTCGCGGCCGAATCACCGCTCACCCCGATGACCTCGACGCCCTTGTCGGTCAGCTTCTTCATGTCGTCGCGGAAGCCACAAGCTTGCTTCGTGCAGCCGCCGGTCAGGTCGGCCGGGTAGAAATACACGACGAGCATTTTCTTGCCGACGTGGTCGGCCGACTTCCACGCCTGGCCCTGGTCGTCGGTCGTGGCGAAGCTCGGGGCCGCATCGCCGACGGCCAGGTTTACGGTCTTCGGATCGGCGGCCGCCGCGAAAACGGCGAGAGCCAGTGAGAGGGAGAGTGTGCGCATCGGAAGCTCCGGGTTACTTGTTTTCGGGCAGGGGCGTTTTGTTGTACCAAACGCGGATGAACTGGTTCCACGTCATCAGGAATTCAGCGTTGGTCACGACGTTCGGGTCTTCGGTCCCCTCGGCGCTCGAACTATTCAGGTTCGGCAACACGACCGTCTCGACGTTCAGGACCGTCACGCCCTTGCGAGCAATCCAGTCGTTGGCGTCGGCGAGTGCCTCGTCGAGCGATTCGTACGAAGCCTGTTTGAACAGCGCCGCCGGGGCGACCTGCCGCGGCGCGAAGTCGCGGAACGAAATCATCGACGTCTCCTACTTGGCACCGAGCATCCGGTCGAGCGAATCGACTAAGAATATGTGCTGGCAGTCATTTCCAACTTCCTACAAAGTTAGCAATAGTCGACAATCGGTGAGACGCAAATGGCTGAGAAGTCGTACCACGAATCGCGCGACGTTTGGATCGGGTCGGCCCGCGCTGTTTTCGGGAACAAAACATTTGCGTTGGCATCCGTCACTTCCGTCGAAGGAAATCGGTTACCGCCCGACCGCAATCCTGCTTTGTTCGTCATTCTTTTCGGCGCTATGGCTTTGTTTGCTTCGGTCCCGATATATGACCATTCAGGTCTCGGCGGTGTATTTTGTCTGCTGATCGGCCTGTTGCTCATTGGGTCCGGAACGTATTGGGCCTCTCGAATAATGCCACGATTTGTCGTTGTCTTGATCACATCTGCCGGAGAACGTCGCGCGTATGTCAGCACCAGTGAAGACGAGATCATCAAGATCGTCAACGCCCTAAACACGGCGATTGTCGAGCGCGGTTAGACTCAACCTCACGAAGAGAGGTCTTGGTCGAGTGTCTCAGATCGAGACTTCATTAACACTCCTACTTGGCGCCGAGCATCCGGTCGAGCGAATCGCTCGTTTGATAGATCAGGGCCTCGGGGTAATGCAAGTACGGGTGGAAGTACTCGAACGTCAAATAGCCCTTGTAGCCGACGGCGTCGAACGCTTCGAGGACGGCCGGCCAGTTCGTCGTCCCATCGAGCAGCGGCCGAAACGCTTCGAGCGAAACGTCCGTCCCCTTCTTGGTGAACTCCTTCAGGTGCACGTTCTGAATCCGCTTGCCGAGCTGGGCGATCCAGTGTTCGGGGAACTGGTACATCATGATGTTGCCCGTGTCGAAATGGACGCGGACCCACTCGCTCTGGAACGAATCGACGAAGGCGTTCATCTCCATCGGAGTCATCAGGTAGCCGTTGAAGAAGATGTTCTCGATGTTCAGTTTGATCTTGAGCTTCTCGGCGAGCGGCAGCGTCTTCGCGATCGCTTCCTTGGCGCGTTTGTCGCAGACGTCGTTTGGCACGGGCTCGTGATCGGTCCGCCAGGGGATGTGAACGGCCCCCGGAACGACAAGCAGGTTTTCGGTCCCCAGGTCGTGGGCGGCCTCGACCATCTTGCGGGCCAGCTCCATGCCCCGACCACGCTTGGCGGGATCGTTGCTCGAGAGTGGATACGGCCAGAACAGAAACGAACAGAGCCCGCTGATCGCGATGCCGATCCGCTCGGCCATCTTTCGGATCGCCGCGAATTCCTTTGGGCCCGACTTCGGCGAAAGATCGCTATCCAGGTCGTAGTTCAACTCGATGCCGTCGAACCCCGCATCCTTCGCGAGCTTCAGGCATTGTTCGAGCGACATCTTGTCCGGATACGGGAACGCCCAGAGGTTGATCGATTTCTTGAAGGCGTACTTTTTGCGGGGGGTGGACTTGTTCGGCTCGGCGGCTTGATCGCGGCGGCCAGCGCGCCAAACGCGGCCGCCGCGATCAGGCCACGTCGATCGAGCCCCGAGGTGAGTTCGGACATGACGGTTCTCCGTGAGTGGGGAGATTCTATTTCGAGGGCGGCAAACGAGATTCAGATTGATAATGCCATTGACATCCCGATCAGTTCCACAGGCATCGCGCGTGGGCTTTGACACGCTGGAGGCGCGGCAGCCGATCATCGGTGGTAGCCCGACGCGTGAGCGAGGTTGAACGTGGCGTCCCAAATTCGGTTGGCGTTCCTCGGATGGTAGCCCGACGCGTGAGCGAGGGTCGGCCAAACTCCACGACGGCGAGCGTCTTCCTGTGCGCGACGCGCTCCCTC
>JANLUE010001450.1:0-5509 GCA_031363325.1 Gemmataceae bacterium | reverse complement strand
CTCCGAAGCGGAGAGGGGGAACCCGACACTACTCGAACCGCAACGCCTGCACCGGCTGCAACCGAGCCGCCCGTAGGGCGGGCCAGGCGCTGAATACCACGGCGGTCACAATCGCACCCATGCAAACGAGCAGGACCGTGGTTGGTTCAACTGTGGTCGGTATTTCCGTGAAGTAATAGAGATTTCTGTCAAACCCAACGCCTGTCAATCCAAAGAGGACTTCTTCAATTGGATTGATTTTGTAAGTAATCCACAAACCAAGCCCCGCGCCGAGTGTTGCGCCGATTGATCCCAACATGAGTCCGTAGCTCAAGAAGATTTGCATCACGCCTGCGTTCGATGCCCCAAGAGATTTCAGTATCCCAATGTCGCGCGTCTTCTCGCGGACAATCATCGAGAAGATTGCCAGGATGCAGAATCCAGCGACGCCAACGATCATGAACAACAGAAGGTTCATTAGGCCTCGTTCCATGGCAATCGCGCCGAGAATTGAATTCTGCTTCTGCTCCCATGTCCCCATTCTGAAGTGAAATTCGTCTGGGAACAAGCGGCGGAGTTCCGACATGACGGCCGGAGCTTTCGAGTAGTCCTTCAGCTTGATCTGAATGTGTGTAGCACGATCCCCCATTGCTCTCAATCGCTGTAAATATTTTAGCGAGACGAACACGAATCTGCCGTCGAATTCGGTCATTTCCGTCTTGATCGAGTCGGCGACCGTGAAATTGGAATAGACGGGCTCAAGGTTCTCTTTGCCGGCTCCGACGGTAACAAGCTTGAAGGAGTCGCCGGGAAAGATATGTGGAACATCCTCGACAACGCCAGTCTTCGGATTTGTAACCCGAAAGTGAGTAATTCCGATTCCTGGAATCGCCGCATTTGGTGTCTCGGGTTCGGCCGGTGGTTCGGCGATCGCCGGGACATCGCCGGGAACCGGGCCAGGCGTGCGGGCGTTCGGCACGGGCCTGTTCTTCGACTGCCACCGGGCCATCGCTTCTGGCGATAAATCAAAAGTTGGATTCGATCGACGTTCCGGCTGGCCGAGATACTGGGCGAATCCACCGACCTTGGCGCGACCCGCCGGGTCGGTGCCGACGATCTGCACCGGGATCGTGACTTTGTCCGGACCATTCTCGTAGACGAGCATGCCGAACACTTCGACCGTGGGCGTGATCGCTTCGATGTGCTCGGCGGCCGGCGAGGACATGATCCGCGAAATCATCGCGTCGGCGTCGATCGGGAAGCCGTTGTAACTCGGCGACTCGACCACGATGTCCGAAAGCATGCCGTGGAAGCGGTCCTTGAGCTTCGTGCTGAACCCGGCCATCACCGAGTTGACGACGACCAGAGTTGCGACCCCGAGCATCACTGAGACGATGCAAACGACCGCGAGGAAGCGGGTGCGCAGGTAGCGCCAGCAGAGCAGGGCCTTGTACATGGGTCGTCCTTGACCGCGGTGGCAAATCGGGAGGACGGTACCAGAAGCCGCAAACGGGGGGAAGGCCAATGCGCGACGACGGGCCTACTTCCGGAACCGATCGCGGGCGTACCCCGCCGACCCGGTGATTCCCGCGTCGTCCCCGAGTGCGGCCATCACACAGCGAACGTTCTCGGTCGCGCGCGGCAGAGCGTAGCGCTGGGCGATCTCCCAGATTCGCTCGGGGAACGCGGGCCCGAGCGCCTTGGTCAGGCCCCCGCCGATCACGACGATTTCGGGGCTCAGCAAGTTCAGCACCGAGCCGACCCCGGCGGCGATCGCGCGGGCGGCTTCGTCGACGAGCTGGCCGATCACGGGGTCGCCTTTCTCGGCGAAGTCCGCGATCTGCGAACTCTTGAAGTTGGTCGGGTCGAGGCCCTTCCAATCCTTGCGAACCGCTTTGGCCGAATCGGCGACGACCTCTTTTGCACGCGTCATCAGGTTCCGGCGGCCGGCGATCGCTTCGAGCTCGGTGCCGCGCTTCCAGCCAATGATCACGTGGCCAATCTCGCCGGCATGGCCGTTGAAGCCGTGGAACAGTTGGCCGTTCAGGATCAGCCCACCGCCAACTCCCGTTCCCGCGAACACACCGAACACGTGCTTCGACCCCTGGGCGGCCCCACGCGTCCACTCGCCGTAGGTGCCCATCCGCACGTCGTTTTCGACGATCACGGGCCAGCGCCAGTGGGCGGGGAACAGCGGCGTTAATTCGAAGTCGCGCCAGTTCAAATTGGGTGCATAGCGAACAACCGTCGAGCCCGGCACGATTTGGCCCGGCACCGCCAGGCCGAGCCCGCCGATCGAGGCCGCATCGACCTTGCCTTCGGCAATCACCTCGTCGATGGCCGAGACGATTCGCCCGAAGACGGCCGGGCCGCCTTCGTCGGAGTTGGTCGCTTCCTTGGCCCGGGCGACGAGTTTCAAGTCGTCGTCGAACAGGCCGGCCAGGATTTTGGTTCCGCCGAGGTCCACGCCAAGCCAATGCGTCGCGGGCATGTCGATTCCAGGTGAGGACACGTGCTTGCAGCGCATGATAGGAAGAGTTTCGTCCGGCCGTCGCGAACTCAATGGCCGGTCAATCGGCCCGACGGGGTTGACCGGCCGTCGTGGCCGCACGCGGCACGAGTTCGCGGTCGCGTTGCCCGCGGCGGAGGTCGAAGACTTCGGCCGGGCCAAGCGTCTCGCCGGCCGCCAATCGACAGGCGGCCTGCTTCGCCTGTGCGATTGGCAGCAGCTTGGACAGACACGTGGGGCAAGCGAGGAAATATGTCTTGAGTTCGCCCGTGATGCCATCGCTCCAGCGGGCGGCGATCTTGAGGGTCGCCTCATGGGCACACCCCGGCGCGTAACACAGGACGGGGTACGCGGGCATCGGCACGGTGATTATTCCGAGTCGAACTCGAATGGGATCGGGTCGCCGGTGATCGTCGCCAGGGCGTTTTGAGCGGCCCGCGATTCGGCGATCTTTTTGTTCGGCCCCCAGGCGGCCGGGAAGCGCTGCCCACCTACCAGGACGGCGATCTTGAACGACCGATGGTGATCCGGGCCTTGTTCGTCGAGCACCTGATACTTCGGCGTACCGCCGTACTCGCGTTGAACGAGTTGCTGGAGGTGCGACTTGTAGTTGTTGGTCGCTTCGTCGCGGATCACCCGGTCGATCTCGGGGTCGAGGAAGCGCACGATGAACGGTTGGGCCGCGTCCATGCCGCCATCGAGATAGATGGCCCCGACGATCGATTCAAACACGTCGGCCAGCATGTTGGACGGCAAACCGCGTGGCCGCATCCCCCGGCCCACGAACAGGTAGTCGCCGAGATTCAGTTCTTCGCTGAACTGCGCGCACGCCGTCCGACTGACCACGGCCGACTTGACCTTGGTCATGTCCCCTTCCTGGTACTCGGGGAATCGTCGATACAGTTGCTCGACGCAGACCAGTCCCAGTACCGCGTCGCCGAGGAACTCGAGGCGCTCGAACGAGGCGAGGCGAGTGTTCGCCCCGGAGGTGTGGGTCAGTGCCGACCGAAGCAGGTCGGCGCGTTGAAATGTATAGCCGATCGCGTGCTGACAATCGGCGAGGATGTCGGCTTCGGTGTCGTGCGTAGTCTCGGTCATAAGTAAGGAATGTCGGTAAGCGGACTTAGGTAACACTAACCCTTGCGCCTCGAAATGTCAACCTGCGGCCCAGCGAAGCCGCCAGCGTTGGACTTGCCGGGCCGACAAGTCAACGATGCGTCCGGCTCGCCTCGCCATTGACGTGGGAACGCGTAGCAGGCAGTAAAATATTTGCGTCGCTTACCGATCGTGCAGGCCCGCCGATCATTTCGTCGACCGCACCGATCGGAATCCCATGTCACAGACGATTTTTGAAGTCGCGGGCGGGAGCCAAGCCTTTATTGACCTGGCTGAGGCGTGGCATGCGCGATGCCTGGCCGATCCCATCGTGAGCCACGCGTTTTCGCACGGCTTTCACCCCCAGCACTCGGAACGCCTCGCCGCCTATTGGGCCGAGGCGCTCGGCGGACCATCGGACTACACCGAATCACTGGGCAGCGAGTCCACCGTGATTCGAATGCACTCGGGAAACGGCGAGCATCGGGAGATGGACGAGCGCGCGCAAGCCTGCTTCGTCCAGGCCCTCGACGACGCGGGCCTCCCCAACGACCCCCGACTCCGCTCCACACTCAAGGCCTACTTTCTGTGGGCGACGCAGCGAATGTCCAGTCACCCGAAGTCGGCCGAGGATGTTCCCAACGACCTCGCAATGGCGCGGTGGTCCTGGGATGGGCCGGTATGACTGAACTTGAAATCGGACACATCGATCACCTCTGCCATCCGCAATTGTTGATAATCATTCTGACCACAGAGCGAGTTCGCCCGATCGGCCTTGCCCCATCCGCCACATGACGCTACTGTCGCGCGCTATGGACGTGTCCGCCGACGCGGGCTTTCGCCGGTCGCCGTTTTGGGTCGCCGTGTTGATTCTCCTGGTTGTTGGCCAGGGGTGGTTCGCGCTGCGCCTATTCGGGCCGGGCTTGCCGATCGCCCGACTCACCGATGATTCGCCCGTCCTCGATGGCAAGCATCCGCTGCACGCCTATCACGGCCTACTCGGCAATCGCGTCTGGCACGAGCGGCAACAAACGACTTGCTACGATCCGGCCTTTCAGGCGGGTTACCTGAAGACCCCCGTCTTCGATGCCGGCAGTCGGCCGGCCGAACTGTTCTACTTCATTGGCGGCCCGACCGCAGGCTCGTACAAGGTCGGGCTCGCGGTCTGTTGCCTGATGGCACCTCTCGCCTTCGCGCTGGCGGGTCGAGGCATTGGGCTCGGAGCCGGTGGGGCGTGTCTCACGGCGTTGATTGGCGCGACCCTGTGGTGGGCGCCGTCGAGTCAAGCGTTGCTCATGGCCGGCGATGTCGATTTGCTCGTCGGCGGGATGTGCGTGCCGGTCTATCTGGCGTGGCTGTCGCGGTTCGGCCGAACGCCGGGGCCGGTCGAATGGCTCGTACTCACGCTCAGTGCGACCGTCGGCTGGTACATGCAGCCGCTCTTGATGGTCGGCGTGATTCCGATCGCGTTGCTGTACCAACTCTGGGCATTTCGCGGCGTGCGGTTTGCCTGGCACCTGGGCTTACTCGCAGCGAACGGTGCCGCGTTCGCGGCGAACGGATACTGGCTCTGGGACTGGGCGATTCACCTCTCGATGTTCGTGCCGTACGGCGGCGAAGATGCGCCGCGTTCGTTGTGGCCGCTCGCACTTCAGGAATGGGAAGCCTTCCTGCCAACTGATTCGGCCGACCTGGCGATCGGCGGGATCGGCCTCGTTGGGTTGCTCATGCTCGTTCGACGGAATGGCTCGGCCGCCGGGTTGCTCGCGGCGGGATCGGCCCTGTTGATTCTCGCTGGCGGGGCGGGTCGAGTTTGGCCGACGGTCGCCGAGTTTGGCACGGCCCGATTGCTCACCATCGCCGTCTGGTGTTTGGCGATACCGGGAGCCTACGCGTTGGCCGCGCTCGCGGGCGGGATCGGCCACT
>JANLUE010001429.1:0-1576 GCA_031363325.1 Gemmataceae bacterium | reverse complement strand
CACAGGTTTCCAACCTGTGTGAAACCCGCAACGACACGCCATTTCCCGGAGGTGACGCCGCGTTCGCGCACTTCTTTTCGAACGAACTGGTGCAAAGTTATTGCGGCGTCAGCCGGCGGGCTAACGCCGCTAACGCCCACCGGCTCGCCTAGCCGTTCGGTGGCATTGTCTACCTGAAGCTCGATAACGCCCCCCGGCTCGCCTGCTGGTTCTCGAAACTGGCGACCAATCCAATCACGCCAACAAACCTTTCGCGACCTTTCCGCTGGTGACGATCGGCTGGGGCCGATTGCCCGGCGACATCAGGTCCTTCTTCCCGTCAATGCCGAGCAGGTGATAGACGGTGTGCGCGTAGTCCTCGACCGAGAGCGGCGAGTTGGCTGGCTCGGCGGCGAGGGCGTCGCTCGCTCCGTAAATTTGGCCGCGTTTGATGCCCCCGCCGGCCAGGACGATGCTGAAGACGCGTGGCCAGTGGTCGCGCCCGCCGCCCGCGTTGATCTTCGGCGTTCGGCCAAACTCGCTGTTCACGACCACGAGCGTGCTATCGAGCAGGCCGCGTTGATCGAGGTCGGTGATGAGCCCGGCGAAGGCCGCGTCGAGGACTGGCATCTGGTTGACAATGCCCGTGTAGTGGTACGCGTGCGTGTCCCAGGCCCCGAACGTCAGCGTCACGAATCGCGCGCCGGCTTCCACGAGACGGCGAGCGATCAGGAACCGGGCAGCCCCGCCGTTGCGAAACGCCAGCGGACCGGAGAGACCCGTCATGCCGTATAGTTCTTTGGTCTTCTCCGTCTCGCCCTTGAGACTGAACGCGTCGCGCGCCGTTGGCGAACTCAGGAGCCCATAAGCCCGCTGATAGAAGCTGTCCATCGTCGAAAGCGAATCGTCCTTCTCGGTTCGCTTGAAGTGATCGTCGACGAGATCCTTCCACTCACGACGCTCGGCGAACCGGGCGTCGTCCACTCCCTTTGGCAAACTCAGATCGCGGACGCTGAAGCCCGGTCGGCCGGGGTCCGCCCCGAGCGCGAATGGCCCGTGCGCGCTGCTCAGATAACCGCTCGACAGATACTGGCTGCCAGCCGTCGGTACGACGATGTAGGGTGGCATGTCCTGACGTGGGCCAAATTCGTGAGCGGTTACACTGCCGAGGCTCGGATACGTCAGGGCCGGGCTCGGCCGGTAGCCGGTGAACATGCTGTGTTCGCCCCGGCTGTGATCGACCTCCGTGTGGCTCATGCTCCGGACGACGGTCAACTTGTCGGCGATCTTGGCCGTCTTGGCCATGTGCTCGCTGAATCGGGCACCGGGAATTTTCGTCTCGATCGGTTCCAGAATGCCGCGGTATTCGGCCGGCGCGTCGGGCTTCGGGTCGAAGCTATCCATGTGGGCGAAGCCGCCCTGCAGATAGACGTGAATGACCGACTTGGCCTTGGCTTCGAGCTTGCGGACGCCTTCGGAGGCGATCGCTTCGAGCTTGAGGAACTGGCCGAGGCTGAGCCCGAGGCCGCCGAGCCAGCCGACTCGAATCAGGTCACGACGATTCGGTTGGCGGCCATGAGCCGGGTCGGCGGCCCAG
>JANLUE010001423.1:0-7061 GCA_031363325.1 Gemmataceae bacterium | reverse complement strand
GAGCGCCGCGTGACAGTTGCCACGCAAGAGCCAGCCGGCGAACGAATCGGCCTTTTCGTCCGTGAATTCGATCAACAACGGCAGGGCTTCACGTGGCCGACCATCGGCGGCGAGTTCGGCGGCGAGCAAGAATTTATCGATGGCCGACGCGGGTTTCGCGGGTACGACCACGCGACCGGCGAGCGCCGCCTCCTGTTGCGCCAGGGCGGCCGGCGCGGAGTCCGCAAGACATGCTTTGGCCCGGGCATGCCATTCCGATCGGCCCCCCGGTCCCTCGGACGGGTCAATCGGCGACGCGGGGCGGGCCAGGAGGAACATCAAGGTTCCGAGGTCGTTGATCAAGACTTCGCGCTCGGCCGGCAGAAGCGCCGTGATCGCCGGCCCGGTCAACCAGTTCGGGTCGCGCGTCCCGTACCGGGCCAGGGCCTCGCGGGCGGCACCGGACGCGCGAAGTGCGGCGCTCGGATCGCCGATCGCGTCGAGTACGCGGGCCTGAGCCGCCCGGAGGTCGGGCAACACCGTCCGGTAGGTTTCCCGGGCTTCGGCCCGTTGCCGTTCCATCAGGTCGGCGCGGGCTTGTTCGCGATCGCGTACGCCGTAAGTCACGATCGCCAAAGCGAATACGGCCAAAGTCGCCACCGCGACCGATGGCGAGGCAAGCCGCGGATTGCGCCGAGCCCATTTGCGGATCCGTTCGCGTGGGTCGGACTCGCCGATGTGCTTCAACGACTCGTCCGCCAACTGTCGATCGATGTCTTCGGCCAGGGCCGCGGCCGACGGGTAACGCGAGCCGGGATCGACGGCCAGGCACTTGCGGACGATCGCTTCTGCGGCACGCGACACGTCCGGGTTCACGGTCCGAATCTTGGGGATCGCCTTCCGGGCGTTCCAGGCCGCTTCGACTTCGATGGCCGTCGCCTGATCGGGCGGCTCGAACGGCAACCGACTCGTGAGCAACTCAAAGAGCAAGAGTCCGAGCGAGTAAACGTCGCTGCGGCCATCGATCCGTTCGCGTCGGCCGAGCAACATCTCGTATTGATCGGGCGACATGTACTGCAAGGTGCCACCGATCGCCGCGGGCTGGCCGGCGACAGCTCGGACGTCCAGGGCCACGTCGAAGTCCAGAAGCATCGGTTGGCCGTCGTCCGTCAACAGCACGTTTGCCGGTTTGAGGTCGCAGTGAATGAGGCCGCGATCGTGGGCGTGTGCCAGGCCCTTGGCCAATCGCCCGCCGATGAGCAGGACGGATTCGGCGTACGAAAGGTTCCCGAACGTCGCGGTCGCGACCGAAGCGCCCGTCGAATCCGAAGGGCAAAGGCCGACAAAGAAGTCGCCCCCGGTCGGCAAGGTTGGTTGTTCGCGAAGTCGGTTCAGGACGGTGGCGAACGTCACGCCACCGTCGTAGGGCATGCAGAAGGCGAAGAAGCCCGGCCCTTCGTGAGCCGAGTAGATCGGCACGATGTTCGTATGTCGAAGCCGGGCGAGTGCTTGCGATTCGGCCGCCCGGCCCTTGGTGACCTTGAGGACGACGAGTCGATCGGCCATGTCCGGCTGGCGAGCCAGGAAGACTCGACCGGATGCGCCGCGACCGAGTTCCCGCTCCAGCCAGAAGCCGATGAACCATTGGCCAGCGTCTGGAAGTCGGAATTCGACGCCATCGTCGACCATCGTCGCTCCGACGACGGTCCGCGAAGTCGCGGTCCGCGCGAACCCCGGGATCTCCCGAGTCACATCGGCCCGCGTATCGGCATCCGAATCGTTGGCAGGTCCTTTCAAGCGGTCCTCCGGCACGGACGCTGGGCAAACACCGGAACGCCCATCCCTGGGGTCCGTCTGGAACTTAGAACGATTTTGACGGAAGTCGAATCTTGCTCGGCCGGTCGTAAGACTTTTGCGGGTCGCGAGTTGAACAGCTGGGCATGGAATTGGCGAAATTCGATTTCATTGGGCGCTGCCGTGCAGTCTGTCGAACTCAAGCCCTTTCGTTCGAGATCCGCCGTTTGGCTCGTCGTTGTTCGGAAATTCTTTCCCCCGCCCTGTCGATTTCGACCTGCCGCGTGCGTCGTTCCAATGTAAGGCCCAGTCGGGCCATTCACTCTGGGGGACTCGCGATGCAGTACATGATCCTGATCTACGACGACGAAAAAGCCTGGGCGAAGCTGTCCGAAGAGGAAATGAACAAGGCCTACGGCGAGTACATGACGTACGCCAAGGAGATGGGCCAGGCGGGCGTCACGAAGTCCTCCGCCTCGCTCCAACCGATCGCGACCGCGACGACTGTGCGCGTTCGCAACGGCAAGCAAACCAACACGGATGGACCGTTCGCCGAGACCAAAGAACAACTGGGCGGCTATTGGATCATCGACGTGCCGAATCTGGACGAGGCCCTCAAGTGGGCGGCCAAGTGTCCGGGAGCGAAGCATGGCTGTTGCGAAGTGCGGCCGCTCGGCATCATCTCGGGCCCGGACGGCGAAGTGACGGCCATGCAACAGTAGCCGTGGTCCGGGACGAGGGGTTCGGCTACTGGCGGCGGGTTCGTGGTCTCACCCGGTCCCTTGGGGCGGCCCCTCGTCCCGCATCGATTCAATCACATGCTCGCGGCCATCCTCGACCGAGTGTTTCGAACGGAAGGTGGCCGCGTTCGCGCCACCTTGATCCGGCAACTCGGCGACTTCGATCTCGCCGAGGACGCCCTTCAAGACGCCGTCGCCAAAGCGCTCGAACGCTGGCCCGCCGACGGTATTCCGGCCAAGCCGGCCGCGTGGCTCCTGACGGTCGCTCGGCGACGTTCGGTCGATTTGCTGCGCCGCCGCAAGCCGCACAACACCGTGCCCGAACTCGCCGAAGACTCCGACGACGACGGGCCGGCCACGGTCTCCGGAATCGAAGACGATCGACTTCGCTTGCTGTTCACGTGTTGCCATCCGTCACTCGCTCAGCCGGCCCAGGTCGCTCTTGCCTTGCGAACATTGGGTGGGCTGACGACGCGCGAGATTGCTCGGGGATTCGTCGAACCCGAAGCGACGACCGCCCAGCGGCTCGTTCGAGCCAAGCAAAAGATTCGGGCCGCGAAGATCCCCTACATCGTCCCGGACCGCGAAGCACTACCCGAGCGACTCGCGGCCGTCCTGGAAGTCGTCTACCTGATCTTCAACGAAGGTTATTCGGCGACCGATGCCGAAGCGTATCTGCGCCCGGACCTTTGCGGCGAAGCGATTCGCCTCGGCCGATTGGTGGTTGAACTGCTGCCCGACGAAGCCGAACCGCGTGGGCTGACGGCGTTGATGTTGCTCCACCATTCGCGGCACACCTCACGCATCGGCCCGGACCGGGAACTCGTGCCGCTCGAGGATCAAGATCGAGCGACGTGGGACCGGGCGATGCTCGCGTCCGGAACGGCCCTGCTCGATTCGGCCGTCGCGCTGCGGGCCCCCGGCCCGTACCAACTTCAGGCGGCGATTGCCGCGTTGCACGCGAACGCCCCGTCGTCGAGCGAAACCGATTGGCCGCAGATCGCCGCACTGTACGGCGCGCTCGTGCGTCAAACGCCGACTCCCGTTGTTCAACTCAACGCGGCCGTCGCCCACGCGCTGGCCGGTCAACTGGCCGAAGGATTGGACTGGATCGATCGCTTGGCCGACGAACTTCGCGACTATCACTTGTTGCCCGCGGCCCGAGCCGATCTCTTGCGCCGGGCCGGCCGCGTCGCGGAGTCGGCCGACAGTTATCGCCACGCGCTGGAGCTGGTGACCGCCCCGGCCGAACGAGCGTTTTTGGAGCGCCGATTGCGTGAGGTGACTTCGGCGGCGAGTTGAGATGCAAAAGACTCGCCTACTTCAAATTGTTGTGGCCAAGCGACCGACGGGGTAAACTGGCCAAATGTCGTACACCGATTTTTCACTGGAAATTGCCGAATCTCGGCTCGGGCTCGTGACGCGGATCGCGGACTTGTTCCCCAACGTGTTGCCGCTGCCGGTGCCCGGCTGGTTGGCCGAATCGTTGGACCGCGGTCGAGCGGTCGCGGCCCTCGTGAGCGAAAAGGCCCGGTCCGAGTTCCTGGTCGCCCCGATCCTTCTGGCCTGCCGAGGAATGGTCTCGGGCGAACTCGCGATCTATTCCGGGCAGCGACTCGATGTCGATCCCGGTCGCGGTTTGGTCGGCGAGTGCGACTACATCCTGTCGCTGAGTGCCCCGGTACCCCGCTTGCGAGCCCCGCTCGTCACGGTTCTGGAAGCGAAGCGTGGCGACATCGAAATTGGCCTGGGACAATGCGTCGCGCAGATGGAAGCCGCCCGAGTGTTCAACGAACGGGCCGGCACAACGCCCCGCCCGATCTTCGGGGCCGTCACAACCGGCGAAGCGTGGCAATTCTTGCGACTCGACGAGTCGGCGGTCACGCTGCACCCCAGCCGTCTGTTCATCGACAATTTGGGCGGAATCCTGGCGGCGTTGCGCTCGGCACTCCGGACGGCGAGTGGGGCGAGTTGAGCCGTAAACAAGCAATTGCGTTGCAGTGATACGAACAAAACATCTTCGCTCGGCTCGCCTTCATCGGCTCGCCACCTTGACGACGCGTTCAATCTCTTCTTCGAACTTCGCGGCGATCGCCCGGCTGTAAATGATGAGCAGGTTTTCGTCGTTCGACTTGTCGGCGCTTTCGCTGAAATTGAACGAGCCCACGATCACAATCTCGCTGTCGATCACAATGACCTTATGGTGCATGTTGCGCGGGTTGCCGTCGAGATAGACGGCCAGGCCGGCGTCTTTCAATTTGGAATACTCGGAGTGGCCCGCCGCCGTTTGGGTTTTCTCGAACACCCCCCCGACTTCAACGCCCGCCTGCGCCTTCTCGAGCATCGCCCGGCCAATCCCATCGTGCGTGAAACTGAACGCCAGGAAGTGAACCGTTCGACGCGCCAGTTTGATTGTGTCGATGATGTGTCGCGACGGCTGATCGTGCGTCGAGAAATAGTTTTCAATCTGCGTGCCGTCCGCCAGTTTGACGACCGGGTTCGGAATGTGAGCGAGCCGATCGGGCGCGCCGCCGAATTTGCGCAACTCGAACATCCAGGTGAACTTCGTGGCGTAGTTCTCGGCCAACTTCACATCGGGGATGAACAGGCCATTGTTGTTGTTTCGGTAAGCGCAATTCTCGGTGAAGTTCATCGACCCGGTCCAGATGGCCTTGCGGTCGAAGACCATGAATTTGTTGTGCATGAGGGCGCCGTCTCGTTTGTCGTCGACGACTGGTACGCCAACGGCTTGCAGGGCCTTCACGCCACTTTCGTTCAAGTAGTTCGTCTCGGTCACGAGCCGAACGCGGATGCCGCGCTTCACGGCGCGAACCAGGGCCTCCGTGATGACTCGATTGTCCAGTTCGAACGCGGCGACATCGAGCGTGCGCTCGGTCGCGTCGATGTACCCGACCAGCGAACGAGCAATGTCCCCCGGCTGATCGGGCGGTTGCTCGGGCTTCGTGAAGTAGACGGCGATCGACCCGGAGGTGGCGTCGCTGGTTTCGGCGCGGGGCACCAGGACGGGGGCGATACGATCCTTGAGCAGGTGCCAGACGGAACGGAGTACGTCGTACTCGCTGAACCCGGCCGCGCCGCCGCTTCCGGTAATCAGCGCGAGCAGCATCCAAATGTAGCGTCGATAACCCTTTTTCTTCGAGCGCGCCTTGGACTTGGCCTTGCGACCGATGAGCCAGCCGAGGATCGGAAGGTAAGTCGTCGAGCGGGCCATCCGTGGCTCCTTGATCAATCCAATCCAGGCAACAGTTCGGCCAGTCGCCGGTGCGGATACTTGGCCGACGACGCCTGGCGCGCGATTTCTCGAGCCGAACGGCACAGAGCCTCGACCTGGGTCGCGGCGTGGTCGGGGGCTTTGCTCGACTTGGCGATCGTCCGTACGCGCTCGGCGACCGCGCGGAGCAAGAGTTCCGCCTCCGGCCCATCGAGGTCGGCGGTCAGGCTCTCGTCGTCGAAGACGCGGTCGAGCAGTGGGCCCGGGTCCATCGCACGCGAATAGCCTCGGCAGGCGGGGAAAGCAAGAGGGCTTGGGCACCAATTCGATCGGCGTGAATAAGCTATCGCCATGCCGCGCAGTCCATCGAACGAACTGGGCCCCTGAGATGCGAATTCTCCTCACCGCACTGATTCTTGCCGGCTCGTCGATGGCGGCCGAGCCCACATTTCCTCAGTTCAAGAGCCAGGAAATCGCGACCGATCTCACGGTCGGCTACGCGGTGCTCGTCGCGGACATCAATGAGGACAAGAAGCCCGATATCGTCGTGGTCGATTCCAAGCGGGTCGTCTGGTACGAGAACCCCGCCTGGAAGGTGCACACGATCATTTCCGGCAAGACGGCCCCGGACAACGTTTGCATCGCGGCCCATGACATCGACGGCGACGGGCACCTCGATCTGGTCGTCGGGTCCGACTGGAAGCCGTTCAACACCAAGTCCGGCGGCACGTTGCAGTGGCTCAAGCGCGGCCAGACACTCGACGAAGAATGGGCCGTGTACCCGATCGCGGACGAGCCAACGGTTCATCGCGTGAAGATCGCCGATGTCGATGGGACCGGTCGGGTGTCGATCGTGCTCGCCCCGTTGATGGGTCGCGATTCCTCCGCGAAGGGGATGTGCTGGAGTTTTCGGTGAAGGTCTCCAATCAGTCCGCCGCCGAGCAACAAGGCACGGTCCGGCTGACGTTGGCCGACGCACGTACCGGACAACCCATTGACGGTGAGTTGGGGAACAAAAAACTCGACCTTGCCTTTGACATTCCGTCGCATGAATCGCGGAGTTTCTCCTGGAAGCTTACGGTACCGGATAACCTCGGTCCGGTGACCTATAAGGCGGTGGGCACGACGGGCCGACTGGCGGACGGCGAGGAGGGGGCGCTCCCCGTGCTGTCTCGGCGTATTCTCGTCACCGAATCGCTCCCGCTGCCGCTACGGGGGAAACAGACGAAGACGTTTGTTTTCGACAAACTACGCGACTCGGCGAAGTCCGATTCGTTGCATCACGAAAGCCTGACGGTGCAGATGGTCTCGAACCC
>JANLUE010001413.1:0-2460 GCA_031363325.1 Gemmataceae bacterium | reverse complement strand
CCGAAGACGATGTCGAGCGATCCGAGTCCGGGGCCCCGGTCTATCGGCACAAGGTGCGCGAAAAGCCGTTCGAGCCGGCGTTCGACGGGGACTCGCTCGAAGCGATCGCCGCCCACATCGAGCAATACGTCGGCAGGCCGGCGACCGTGTTCCACGAACTCGTCTCCGATCTCGTGCATATCGACGTGCACTTCATCGAGCCGACCCGCAAGCGAAACTGCATCACGCTCGTCACGTCCGGGATGAGCGATCGCCCGATGGCCGCCCCGAAGCAACACGCCAACAAGAAGTACTCGGAATTGCTCATCTGCCTGCCGCCGGACTGGAAGCTGGACATGGCCTCTCTCAAGGATGAACGCTGGTACTGGCCGATCCGCTGGCTCAAGCAACTGGCTCGGCTGCCGCACGAATACGACACCTGGTTGTGGGAGCACCACACGGTGCCGAATGGCGACCCGCCGCGACCCTTCGCCGACAACACCGAACTGTGTTGCGCCCTCCTGCTCCGCCCCGCGCTCTTCGACCGGAAGTTCGACCAGCTCCGCGTCTCGAAGGAAAAGACGATCCACTTCCATTGCCTCGTGCCGCTGTACGAGGACGAGATGCGGTTCAAGCTGGACTTCGGCTCGGATGAACTGATCGATCGCTTCGACGCCAACGAAGTGACCGAACTCCTGCGCGTCGATCGACCGAGCGTGTGCGCCTATCGGGAATAGACGGGAGTTCGCAGGGCGCGGAACGAACAACCGGGGCGATCGCGAACAAATGCGGTGCTCGAAACCAGAAGTTGCGACCAAGCGCCCGGCCGATCCAGGTTGCGAATGGCGACAATCAGGTCGGCGAGGAAGCCGTACATCTGAGACTCGGGAAAGGACATGGGCCACGGAAGTGGGAGTTTCGAGGCGCGCGAATATTCCCGTTGTCGTCAACGAAAGAATCCGCCGTACCCTCCCGGAAACGGCGGATTCGTTTTTCGATTCACGACACCCGACTCAATCGCGGCTCATGTAGAGCACGCGCAGGATGTGGTAGAAGAGCAACACCACGTCCGCGAGCAGTTCGAGCGACGCACCCACGTGTTCGTCAGTCGAATAGTGATGCAGGATGTTCGACGTGTCGTACAGAATGTAGCCAGCCGCCAATGCGATGCACAGGAAGCTGATCCACAGGCCGAGTCCGAATCCGAACAAGATTCCGCCGAGCATCACCGCGAACAAGGCGAATCCGGCCACCATCAGGATCGGGCCAAGTCCCGAAAAATCTTTCTTCGTGACGAACACGGTCAGCGTCAGTCCGCCAAAGGTGACGAGGGTCAACAGTGCCGCCTGATTGACCATCTCCATACCGTACTTCGTGGTGACGACATACAGGATCGGCAGCAGGAAGATCGCCTCAATCATCGTGTAGATCGCCAGACCGAGATACTTGACGGCGGGCGGCATCGCGGCTCGCGCCAGGTACCGGGCCAGGAACCCACCGGCGATGAAGAACGCCAGCACGAACAGAAGCGAGAAGGGACTGCTGAACCATCGGCCGAGCAACTCCTTGCCGCCTTGCGTCTGAATCGCCTGGAGCAGTAGGGCTTCGATGCCCACCAGCGCCGCGACGGACCCGGCCAGATGCAGGTACGTGCGGCGGATGAACGAGACCCGCTCGTTCTCGGGGGCGTACACCGCCGCTTCGCGGTGGTACCCGTCTTCGAGATAGGTGGCCATGAACGAACCTCGTAAGTTGACGTTTCGCGGGAGGAGCCCGCCCGCGCTCATCCTAGGTCGATCTATTTTACTCCGCAAGACCAAGGCCCGAATCCGCCATGGCCCTCGAAATCCAAACGATCGTCTCCATGCCCTTCGCCGAGAACACCTACGTCGCCTGGCGGGCCGGCCGAATCGATTGCGTCGTCATCGACCCCGGCATGGAGCCCGACCTCATTCTCGACTTCCTGACCGACCGGGGCCTGACGCCCGCCGCGATCCTGAACACCCACGGACATGCCGACCATATCGCCGGGAACGCCGACCTGAAAGCCGCTTTTCCACAAGCCCCACTCATCATCGGGACCAACGATGCCCCGCTCCTCGCCGACCCGGTCCTGAACGTGAGTCGTTCGTACGGCATCGACGTAACGAGCCCGCCGGCCGACCGCCTGGTCGCCGAGGGGGACATCTTGTCATTCGCCGGGATGGCCCTGGATATTTTCGACGTACCCGGCCATTCGCCCGGCCACGTTGTTTTCTACGCGCGCGCGGACGGCCTGATCTTCGGCGGCGACGTGCTGTTTCGCGGCAGCATCGGCCGCACGGACTTCCCCGGTGGCAGTTTCGATTTGCTCGCGAGCGGCATTCGCACGAAGCTGTATCCCTTGCCGGACGAGACCGTTGTTTATCCGGGTCACGGGCCCGTCACGAAGGTCGGCCACGAACGCCGAACGAACCCGTTCGTGCCGGGTTAGAGCGCCGT
>JANLUE010001408.1:0-1637 GCA_031363325.1 Gemmataceae bacterium | reverse complement strand
AGTTTATTGCCGGCGAGATCGTGACCTTTGACGGTCTGACCGACCTTGATGGGAACGTGTTGTACGCGCACACGCCCTTGATGTTCCGGGGCTTGTCGAGTCGACTGGCGGGCGTCTCGAGTCGGCGCACGAACTTGTGCCCGTGGTCGATGTCGAACACCAGGATGCCCGCCCCGCCGAATTCGGTGTAGTCGCGAACGCCAGGGCACACGACGTAGAGGAGACTCTCGTCCGCGGGGAGCGGCATCGCCGAGACGAAAAATACAATTGCCGAGTGAAGAAGTTTCACGAGTAATGCCCCGGTTCGTACGAGACTTCGCATACGCAACGAATGACGTCGAACTTCTCAAAGCCCCCTCAGCCATGCGATGGCCGCTTTCTCTTCCGAACTCGTCCAGCCTTCGTCCATCACCTTGATGAGCAACTGCACGAGGCTTCGGTCGGCGCGAAGAGCGGCACCGAGTCCGGGCGAGCCCTTGACTCGCGCCACGTATCGGACGGCCACATCGTCCGCGTCGCTTCGGTGGTGGTCGTCCAGGTGCTTGAAGATCTTGCCGACCCGGGGCATGTTCGTTCCCATGGCGAAGAGGCAGTTCGCCAGGCCGTCCTCGTCCATGTTGAACGTCATGCCCCAGCCGCCGACGCGAAAGCGATTCACGACGAACGCCGGGTCTTTCTGCAAGTATTCCAGGAACCCGTGCGTGAACGGATTGAGGCTGCCGCTCGGCATGCCCACCTTCGAGATCGAGAACGACGAATCGAAGCCGGACAGCCAGTTGACCATGTCGAACGTGTAGCCGTGGTCGCGGCGATCGATGCCCGGCGGCCAGTTGACCGTCGGCGAGCCGAAGGTGTGGACGATTCGTCCGACGATCGCGGCCGGCCCATCGACGGCCAGTAAGCCCTGGAGCGCATTACTGAGAATCAGGTTGCCCTGGCTATGGGCGAAGATTTCGTACGGTTTCGTTTCCTTGGCACGCAGCAATTTGAACAGCTCGACTTGGACCGGGTTCCGCGCCAGGGCGTCGAGGATCGTCTTCTCGGCCGTCCGACCTGTGAGCGTACCGAACGCCGCCTTGTGACTGGCACTGAGCGAGAGCGGCCCGTTGAACTGGTTCTTGTCGGCCAGGCACTGGGCGAGGTCCATGACCAAGCCAGCCGATCGATTGTATACGCCGATCACCGGGCACATCTGCACGAGCGAGAGCACGAGGGCCGAGGTGGCGTGGTCTTCGCCACTGTTCTTCATGCCATTGATGAAGACGACCCGGCGATTCGGCGCGAAGTACTCCGGCTGGCCGGCCGCTTCTTTGCTGACGTAGGTATTGATCTCGCCGTCCCGAACGGGGATTTGCTCGCCGGTCAGGTCGATCTTGAAGTCCGCCATGATTCACCGCGCGTGAGATTGGACTGAATGACGTGTGGGGTGGATCATCGGAGGAAACGGCGAGTCTGTCAAGCGGATCGGCAGGCGAGCGGAGCGGCGTTATCGACCTTCAGGTGGATAACGCCATCTCACCGGTTCCGGGTGTCGACGAAGCCGCTGGAACGCCGTTTCGTGAAGCGTGCGCTCAACCGAAGAGTCGAGGTTCACGTCTTCTGGTCGGGAACGGGCCCGACTTTCGAAATTCTCGTCG
>JANLUE010001400.1:0-2016 GCA_031363325.1 Gemmataceae bacterium | reverse complement strand
CATTTCACCACGAAGGACACAAAGAGCACAAAGGAAGAAAAACACACCCCGCTTTGACTCTTCGTGCTCTTTGTGTCCTTTGTGGTGAAATCATTCTCTACGCCACTCGAATCCCAAACCGCTTCACCAGCCCCTCCAGTTCGCGGCGCAGGAACGGCAGTGACGGTGCAATGAACAGGTTCGTTTGCATTTGCGAGGGATCGTAGTCCTGATTGATCACCGTCTCCGTCACGAACGGGCGGCGGGTCACGTCATTCGAATATAGCGAAAACGGAATCTCGCCCGTCGACGACAGGATGCCGGCCCCGAAGACGCGGGTCTCGTCCTCCTCATCAATCAGCCCGAATTCAATGCTGAACCAACTGAAGCGCTTCAGTGCCAGCACCTGGTCGCCGTGCGGCGTGGCGGCGACGGCCTGGCCGATCAACGTCAACAACTCCGCATAGTCCTCGCACATCAATGGTGGCACGTGTCCCAGACAATCGTGAAGCATGTCGGGTTCGGGGGTGAACTCCGGGTGCGAGCCGTGGCGGATGAACTGCGTGACCGGGAAGCCGCGATCGGCGATGTACTCGTAGAAGGTCCGATACGGCAACGCCCCCTCGGCCGGCACGAGGTGAATGTTCGTTTCGCGTTGCAGGCGTTCGCTGATCCAGCGGAGTTGCGGAATTTCACTTTCGTTGATCGCCAGGTCGGCCTTGCCGAGCAGGTAGACCGAGCAGGCGTGTTTGTCGTGCAGTTCGTGCAGCTTCGGGGCGACCTCGCGCCAGATCCGCGTCTCCTCGGCCGTATATTCGATGACTGGCGGGCCAAGTTGTTCGAGCCGATGTCGGCGACAGAGGTCGAACAGTTCGCGACGACGGGCGATATAGTCGAGGTCTCCCAGGCCTGGATGCCCGGCCTCGAGTTCCAGCTCGGTCGCGTCCGGCGGCGCGATCATGGCCCGCGCGTCGATCGGGGCACCGTATTCGACGAGCGTTGGCGTTTCGACCATGAGCCGACTCCGTGAAGACTGACCGCACGCCTATTTTAGGGCGAGTGGGAGTCGGGTACAAATCGGACCGCGCTCGCGAACTTCAGTTCCGCCGGTCCGGAGCCCCCACGCGTCGGATGGGCACGCCCAGGTCGGGTTGGTCGGTGAGGCGGCACTCGGCGGGAATCCGTTTCGGGTGAACGGCCCACGACTCGGCCAGGCGCAACGGCTTCCGTTTCGTCGGTGGCAAGCGCTCGAACGGGCGCTTGAGTCCGTCGTCGGCCGTCGAACTCCAATCCGGTAAACCGTCGCCAGTCTCGTCCCATTCCTGACGAAGCACGCGTCCGTCCGTTCCAAACCAGCACCAGGTGTCGCGCGTCTCGTGGCGAAGGTTGCTGCCGTCCGTCGGGCGATACCAACGTCGACTCAGCAACTCGCCCGATCGCGGCGCGAACTCCTCGCGACGGAGTTCGCCGCCCGTCGAATTGAACCAGGAGAACACAACCGCGTTGCCTCGGTTGGTGCTGCGCGTGGCCTGCCGGACCAGTTGGCCGTTCGGCAGGCACCAGGACCACCTTGTCTCGTCCGTGTATCGGAGGGAGTAACCGAGCGACTTGCCCGAGGCGATCCAGGCGACCAGTTTCGGGCCGGCCTCGGCGGCGAAGTCGCCGGACTCCATCCAGTCGCGCTCGACCCGATCCACTTCGCGCGGGACTCGATCCGCGATGCGGGCTTCAACCGCGGCTTTGAGGCGATCGAAGTGGGTGGAATCCCAGTCGAGGCGTTGCTCCAAATTGTCTTCCGTGAGCTTGGGAAAGTCCTTGTCCGGAGTCAGGAAAAAGATCATGGCGGCCGGCGACTTGCCGTCGGGTTGGTAGTGAATCTCCAGGCCGCCCAATCCTTCAATCGGGTGGAAATCGGTATGTGGCCGATACGTCGGGCGGCCAAAGCCGACGCCGGAAATGGCCACACCACGGCGTTGGCCAATTGGCATGGCATACGTCTTGGCCGGTCGTTCGACGGACGGGCCAAACATCGCGACG
>JANLUE010001334.1:0-9580 GCA_031363325.1 Gemmataceae bacterium | reverse complement strand
CGCCGACCTCCTCCATGAACCACATGAACGTACCGGCGGTCCCCCGGCGACCATCCTTGGCACCGAACGTGGCGCGGATCAATTCCTGGAATTCCGTCAGCGTCATGCGGCTTCCCGGATTCTAGCACTTTCCCGGCGCGGCGGGCACGCCCAGGGTGGTCGGCCCGAACGCCAGGGGCAACAACTGATCGACGGAGGCGCGGATTTCACCCGGCCCATCGCAAATCGAAACGACCTCGGCCTCCGGGCCGAACTCGAACAGCACCTGACGACACGCGCCGCACGGGGCCGTCGGTTCTTGAGTCGGGGTGTAGATCACGATCGAATCGAACGCCGTCTCGCCGGCCGCGACCATCTGAAAGATGGCGTTCCGCTCGGCGCAGATAGTCAATCCGTAGGACGCGTTCTCGACGTTACAGCCCGCGTAAATCGCCCCGGACGTGGAGACGACGGCCGCCCCGACCCGGAACCCGCTGTACGGGCAATACGCCCGCCGACTGACCCGCCGGGCAGCTTCGAGTGCACTGTTCGGAACGGGCATCGGCGCTGCTCATGGGGCGAGGAGAGTATATCGCTCGGCAAGAACTCGCGCGGCGAGCCAAACCCGGATTAGAGCGCTGTTCAAGTTGATCTTGCGGGCAAAACCCGTCGACCCGGATTTTACGCCGGAGGCGTTTCAGCCATTAGCCGGCGGTTAAGCGCAGCGACACCGCCGGTTCGCGATCGCCAAACCCGATCGACCCCGGAGGGGTCGTAGCGGCTCGATGAATCGAAGATTCGCCATATGACCAAGGCCAAATTGATACGACGCCGGTGGTTCGGATCGTCGATCGCCGACCGGCGGTGTCGCTGCGCTCAACCGCCGGCTAATGGCTGGAACGCCTCCGGCGTAAAAAACTGGGTCGACGGACTTGCGGAAACGACGAACGGCCTACGGGTTTGCCCGCTACGTCAACTTGAAAGGCGCTCTTATGACTCAAATCTTGAGTTCGAGTCGCCATCGATCTTCGGCGGTAGGAAACGGAATTCTAAGGCCACGCCCTGGGTTGAAGTCGCTGGCGAAGGTCGAGTCGTACCTAAAGTTGCCGATAGCCACGACAAAAACTTGACAAGTGTTCAGTTGTATATTATTCTAATTGGGAGGTGGAGTTCCCCATTTCGGAGCTCGGGAGGGTCGGACAATCATTTTTAAAATCGCAAAAGATTGTCTCCAAGGTACTTGCGTCGAACGGTGACACAAAATGACCACTTTTGACACAAAAAACCAAAGAAGTTTTTTCGCCGCCAAGTTGGCGGCCGTCACGCCCATCGCCGACGTCGGCGAGCAATTTGGCATTTCGCGCCAGACCTTCCTCGGCGGCCGGCTGCTCGTCCAACTCAACCGAAAATTCTGTCACACTCGAATCCATCTCGATGTGATTCGCGTATGAAGGCTGTACGACGGACCGCCAGCGGGGCAGGACGCCAGCCAGTCACCAATCCACATCGCTCTGGAGTCGAACCAGTGTTTAGCACCACGTTTGCCGGTATGTCGCTCGTCGTCGCGTGTTGGTTCCCCTTCTGTCGGCCGGCCCCAAAGCATTGCCCGGCCCCAGTCGTCGTCTACCCGATCGCTCCCGAAACCGCTCATCCGACCCCGCCGCCCGCCAAGAAGGAAATGCCGCCGTCGGCCAAGGAGAAGTCGCTCTACGAACGGCTCGGCGGCGAGCCGGCCGTCAAAGCGGTCATTGACGACTTCGTGGGTCGGGCCGCCGGCAACCCGAAAGTCAACTTCACCCGCAAGGGCACGCCGGTCGAATGGAAGGCCACACCAGAGAACGTCGAGCACCTGAAGAAGGGCCTCGTCGATCTGGTCGGCATGGTCACGGGCGGGCCGCAGAAGTATTCGGGCCGCAGCATGAAGGATGTGCACAAGGGCATGATGATCACCCAGGACGAATTCAACGCCCTGGCCAGCGACCTCAAAGCGACCCTCGACAAGTTCAAGGTTCCCGCCAAGGAACAGGCCGAGTTGATGAAGATTGTCGGCGGCACGGCCGGCGACATCGTCGAAGCGCCGAAGAAGAAATAAGGTCGTGACGTTTCCCGGGTCGCTCGCACGTCGAGCGACCCAGGGGCTTGCAGCGCACCGGTCGCGCAGGCTATATTGCACTTGTTGGTTCCCGCCGCTCATGGCCCGGTCACCGGTGCCATGTCTCGCCGATTCGAGGCCCCCATGCTCCGCTTGTGGCCCGCCACGTCGCGACTCGATCGCCGCGAGATGCTGCGCGTTGGTGGTTTGGGGCTCGGCGGGCTCGCACTCCCCGATTTGCTCCAGGCGAATCCGTCGACCAAATCGGCGAAGGGGCCGGGCTTCGGCAAGGCGAAGAACTGCATCATCCTCTATCTGTCCGGCGGGCCCGCTCAACTCGACACGTTCGACCCCAAGCCGGACGCGCCGGAAGACATTCGCGGCGAATTCAAGACGATTCAGACATCGCAACCCGGCGTCCGCGTCACCGAGCTACTGCCCAACGCCGCCAAGTGGATGCACAAGTCGGCCCTCGTCCGCACGATGTACCACGAACACAACGATCACGCGCGTGGCTCGTACTGGATGTTCACCGGCTATCCGTTTCTCGGCTCGGTGAGCGACGCCAATTCGATGAGCCGGGCCGACATGCCGCACATGGGCTCGGTCGTCGCGAAGCTCGCGCCCGGCAAGGGGCCGATGTTCCCCTTCGCCCTCGTGCCGCACCGCATGGACGTGGCGGGCGGGCGACGCGTCGGCCAGTTCGCGGGTGCGCTCGGCGGCAAGTTCGACCCGCTCCTCACCGGGGGCAACCCGAACGACGACGCCTTCAAACTCGATCACATCCCGCTTGTTCCGAACGAAGACCCCGCGGTGGTCAAGCGGCGGCTCGGCCTCGTCGACCAACTCAACGCCCAGGCGTCGGCCCTGAACGAACTCGCCATGAGTCAGGCGATCCGCGACAACCAGGCGCGGGCCGTTGAAGTGCTCGCATCGGCCGAGGTCCGCAAGGCCGTCGATCTGTCGGCCGTCGCCAAGGTCGAGCGCGATCGCTACGGCCGTAACCTGTTCGGCCAGTCCGTGATGCTCGGCAAGCGACTCCTCGATTCGGGCGCTCGGTTGGTACAGTGCAATTGGCAACGTTCGCAAGGCAAGAACGGCTTCGCCTGGGACACGCACTGGAACAACTTCACTGCCCACAAGGAAGACTTGGTCCCGCCGTTCGATCAGGCGTTCCACGCCCTGATGACCGACCTCGACAAGTCGGGCCAACTGGCCGAGACGCTCGTAGTAGTCGCGGCGGAGTTTGGCCGCTCGCCGAAAGTGACGCGGAGCAACGCGGGCCGCGAACACTGGCCGGAATGCTACACGGTGCTGCTCGCGGGCGGCGGCATCCAGGGCGGCCGCGTCCATGGCGAGTCGGACAAGTCGGCCGCTTACCCCGCGAAGAACCCCGTCACCCCGGCCGACTTCACGGCGACGATTTACCATTGCCTCGGCATCGACCCATCGGGCGAGACGCACGACCAGCAGAACCGACCCATCGCCCTCTCGAAGGGCGAACCGATTCTGCCGATCCTGGCGTGATCGGCCCATCTGGCAAACTGGACCGCATCGCCCGAATGGGCCGACGGGTACATCTCTTCGGCCGAATCTGAATCCCCCAGTTCGCCGGGCCGCCCACCGCGTTTGACATCCTTTCCCCGTGACACATATTCCAGGTGCCCTCGCGATCGGTCGGGATTGACCCGAACCAATCTCGGGGGTAGTGGGACGGCCCGGGTCGATGGCCCGGTCAATTCCGAATTCACATCGCTCGGCAAGGCCGGTTCACATGCGCGACGAAGTACAAGAATGGGGCCGCGTCCGCCGGACCTGGGCCGACACCTACACCGAAATGTCCCACCTCGATCGGCCCATGCGGCCCGAGGTTCTGAGCCTCGCGACGTTGTTCCTCGCCTTCATCGCCGGGATCCTGGTTCACTATTTGGCCTACACGTGAACCTGGCTATTCGGCCCGCGTCGTAATTTGATCGATCATCGGGGCCTGGTGCCTCGGTCGTTCGAGCAAGTTCTTCTTGGCGGCCGCACAGATCGGGAACTGACTCTTCTCCAGCAGTTCCAACAACTCCAGGTCGTCCAATACTTCCTTCTCGATGAGTCGTTGAGCGACGGCGTCGAGGGCTGGCCGGCCGGCGTCGAGAATGGTTCGCACCTGGTGCAGACAGTTCTGGATGATGTCCCGCACTTCGAGATCGACCTCGCGGGCCGTCTGTTCGCTGTGGGCGCGCGACTCGCCCGTCATGCCCGGCAGAAAACCATTCCCGCCTTCTGACAAGTAGATGCGGCCGAGTCGGCTCATGCCGTACTCGCGAACCATCTGCGTCGCCAATCGATTGGCCGTGTTCAGGTCGCTCGTCGCCCCGGTCGAAATCTCGCCGAGTTGCAGTTCCTCGGCGATCGTCCCGCCGAGTGCCACCTTGATCCGCGCTTCGAGTTCGCCGCGGGTCATCAACATGCGATCCATGTCCGGCCGTTGCAGGACGTACCCGCCGGCGAGGCCGCGTGGGATGATCGACACCTTGTGGACTGGGTCGCTGTTCTCGATCGCGCACGCGACCAGGGCGTGCCCCGCTTCGTGGACGGCCACCCGAATCTTCTCTTCGGGCCGCATGATCCGGCTCTTTCGCTCGAGGCCAACGGCTCCGCGTTCGATCGCTTCCTCGAAGTCGCGCATCTCGACGATCTCGGCATCCCGGCGGGCCGCGAGCAAGATCGCCTCGTTCACGATGTTCGCAAGGTCGGCCCCGACCGAACCGGGCGTTAGTGCCGCGACTTTACGCAGGTTGACATCGCCCGACAGCTTGCGAACCGACACCGCGTGTACGCGCAGGATCGCTTCCCGACCATCGATGTCTGGCCGATCGACGACGACCTGGCGATCGAAGCGGCCGGGCCGAAGCAGGGCGGCGTCGAGAATCTCCGGCCGATTCGTCGCGGCCATCAGGATGACGCCCGTATTGGCGTCGAAGCCGTCCATCTCGACGAGCAATTGATTCAGCGTTTGTTCGCGTTCCTCGTGCGATGCGACCGCGTTGCCCGAGCGACTTCGGCCCATCGCGTCGAGTTCGTCGATGAACACGATGCATGGAGCCTTCGTGGCCGCCTCGCGAAACAGGTCGCGAACGCGACTCGCCCCGACGCCGACGAACATTTCAACGAAATCACTTCCGCTGATACTAAAGAACGGCACGCCCGCTTCGCCCGCCACGGACTTGGCCAGCAAAGTTTTGCCGGTCCCGGGGGGGCCAACGAGCAAGACCCCCTTCGGAATCCGACCGCCGAGATTCTTGTACTTGTCGGGTTGCTGCAGGAAGTCGACGACCTCCTTCAATTCCGCCTTCGCCTCGTCGATGCCCGCGACATCTTTGAACGTCAGCCCCTTGTTCCCCGCCGCATAAAGCCGATGTCGGCCCCGGCCAAAGCCAAACGCCCCGCCCCCACCCATCATGTACCGACCCACGAACGTCGCACCCATGACTACGACCCCCATCAAAATAGCGTAGGTGAGGATGTCGAGAAAAACCGTGATGGTCGATCGTTCGCCCGCCCCCTGGTAGTTCGGCGCGTGGGCCGCGAGCAACGGGTAGAGCGTCGGGTCGCCTTCGACCCCCGACCGCGACGCCCGAAACAGGAACGGCGCGTCCGGCGGAATTTCCCCCTCCGGCCAACCGGTCACGCGATCGGCAAACGCGACTTCGCCCGAGATCGCGGTCGGCCCCACGTGCAGAGTGCGGAAGTGCGCTCCGGGTGCTTGCAGAATTTGCTTGAAAGTGCCGTAGCCGATCGGCACGATTTGCGGATCGCGCGGCAGGACCAGGTTGATCGCGATCACGATCAAGACGGCCAGCGCGATGCCGTACCGGATCGAATAGCGAACGCGTGAAGGTCGTTTCTTGTCCATGAATCGAAGCGCCGATCGTTGGCAACGCGCGTTCGCTCGGGCGGGCCGGCTTCGATCATCCGGACTCGACGCTCGGCTTCGAGTGCGTTCGCGCCTCGAAAATTGTACGGGAACGCTCGCCCGATACGCGCTCGAAGTCCATCCGGAGTCAGGTGGTGGCGCTTGACGCCGAAGGCGTTGTCGAGCTTCCGGTTGATAATGCCATTGAAATCCCGATCAGTTCCACAGGCTTCGCGCATGCGCTTTTGCACGCTGGAGGCGTGGCAGCCGATCATCATCGGATGGCAACCCGACGCGTGAGCGAGCGTCGCGTCCCAAATGCGGTTGGCGTTCCTCGAATGGTAGCCCGACGCGTGAGTAACTGTATTTGAAGTCAAGCGGTTTCTGGGCAAACGGAGTTTGCCGGGTTGTACGGTGTCATTCGGCGAATCAGCGCATTCGAGCCCACATCTCGTTGAAGTCTTCGGAGACAACCACGACCTGGCCGTTCGCGATGCCGACGAACTTGTTCGCGTACGGCGACTGGAGCTTGGCCTGTGCTTCCGCGTTGATGCGTCGGGCCAATCTCCAGTCGCCTCAAGAATTCTGGTCATCGCCTCGCTCTCGATCACCTCAACCCTCGCGATACCAAATCGACCGGCGGTTCGACTTCCGAAAAACTCGCCTTGCGAATTTTCGGCCCCCGTGTTCCAATCTCACCCCGCCCACTCCGGGCGTTTGCGCCCAGCGGCGGCAAGGATACCCCGCGGACCGGCACGGACATGCCAAGTTCTCAGCAGCGACACGCACCCACCGCACCGCCGGTCCGCATCGAGGTCCGGCACGGGGCCTCTCCGCCCGTCGCCTTCGACGTGACCGGCGAAGAGTTCTTGATCGGCTCCGTGCCCGGCTGCGACCTGCGACTTCCCGGCCCCAACTTGCCGCCGAACATCTGCCTCGTCCGTCGCTCGGCGGACGGCGTTCGACTCCGCAAGCTCGCGCCGGCTTTGCCAATCCTGCTGAACGGCAGCCCTCTCTCGCCAGCGGGCCAGGCGTTTCTCCGGCACGGCGACATCGTTTCGGTCGGGACCGTCGATCTGTACATCGCGATCGACTTCGCCCTGCTCGAATCGACGCCGATCACCTACGAGCCCGATACGCATCGCTCCGGGCCGGAGGCCGCTCGACGGATCGAGTGGGAACACCACGCCAGCGAGATCGAGAAGCGGGCGACGGCCGTCGCCGAACAGGCGCGGGAACTCGATGCCGATCGCGTGCTCTGGTACGAGCGCCGCAAGGAGATCGAAGCGGAAGTTCGAGCGGCCCGCGACGAAATCGAACGGGCCAAGCGCCGCGAGCCCGTCGTCGAGGGCGAGCTGCGGACGAAGTTGCAGCGCGAAGTGGCGGCCGAGTATCGCGAGCGCCGCGAAGAACTCGATCGCATGCAACTCGCCATCCGCGAGGCGGCCGTCCAACTGAAGGAGCGCAAGCAACAGTTCGAAGACAGCCTGCGGAACCTGGACCCCCGGGCTCGCGAAGTCGCCGATCGGGAACGGGCCATCGCGATTCGTCAGCAAACGCTGACAGCCGAGGCCGCCGAACTTGGTCGCGTTCGCGAAGCGTTCGACGCAGACCGCGAACTGGCCGACATGCGGTTCCGCCAGCGCGAACAGGACCTGGCCCGCCGCGAAGTCGAACTGGCCGCCCGCGAACTGATGGCCACGGAGGCCCGCGAGGCCGCCGACCGCGATCGCACTCAGTATCAGACGGACCTCGTCCGCGTCGATCGCCTGTCGGCCGCGCTCGAGACGAAGGAACGAGCACTGAGTGAACGCGCGACCGACGTCGACCGACGTTACGAACAATTCCGCCAGGATAGCCGCGACTTCGAAGAGCACATGCGGCTGTTCGACGAACGCGAAGATCGGGCCAAGGACGCCGACGTTCGACTCGCCGCCCGGCAAGCGGAACTCGACACGCGCGAGGCGAAGCTGAACGAACGCGTCGCCGCCATCGAATCGCAACAGGTCACGATCGTCGCGTTGCGAACGAAGCTCGAACACGTTCGCGACGACCTGCAAGCGCAAGACGCCCGCCTCGCCGACGAACGGGCTCGAATTGAATCGGAAGCCTCACAAGCGGCCGAGCGACTTCGCCTGGCCGAATCGGTCCGCGAGCAGGTCGATTCGGAGAAGGACGGCCACGCCGAAAGCTTCCGCCTCTATCAGGAACGCTCGGGCTTGATGGCCCAGGCTGTCGAACGACTCCGGGGCATGCAGGAACAGATCGCGGCCGAAGGCGAACGGTTGCGGTCACTCGAGACGGACCTGGAAGCGAAATCGGCGGAACACGCCGAGCAGGCCGGGCTCTTGAAGGCTCGCGCCGAGCAGTTGCTCGAGGTTCAGAACCGGGCCGACGCGGATCGCCAGGCGCTTCGCGATCGCGAGGCGGCGTTGCGCCAGGCCGAAGAAGCTCGCGAGTCGCTGCAGGAACAACTTCGCCAGCGGGCCGACGACCTGGCGGGCCGACAGCGTGAGATGGACGAGCGAGCGACGCGTCTCTTGGAGGAAGCCGCCCTCCTCGCCGAGCAGGTGGCCGAGCTGGAAGCCCTCCGGGCCGACGCTTCATCTGCTCGTCGCCTAACCGACGAAGAGTCGGCCATCCTTGTGGGCCGAGACGAGCGACTTCGCAATGCCGAGGCCACCGTTCGGGAACACGAGACTCGTTTGGCCGCCTCGCGCGAAGCATTCGAATTGGAACAGGCGGCCGCCGAGGAACGCCTAACGGTCGCCCGGGCCGAGATCGAGCAACTGAAGGACGCCCTCTCGACCCGCACGGCCGAATTGCTCAGCCACATGCCGGACCTCGAGCAACGGGCCCAGGCCGCGCTCGACCGGACCTCACAGGCCCGCGAGGCGATGCGGGCGCAGCTTTCCGAACTCCACGCCTACGCCGTTCGCAGTCAGGACGATCTCCAAACGATCCGCTCCGAGGTTCAAGGCGAACTCGGTCGTTTGCGCGATCACGAACAGGCGGTGAACCGGGCGCGGTCCGAACATCGCCTCGCCGTCTCGTCGTTCCGGCAGCAACTCATCGAATGGCAAGGCCGCTTCGGCGAACTGAAACAGGCGTTGCATCACGGCGAAACGCGGCTCGATCGCCGTGAGAAGGAAGTCGAGGCGACGGCCGAGCAACTCGCCAGTCGGGCCGAGGAGATTCAACACGCGGAACTCGAAGTCACCGAGAAGCGAACCGAAGTCGACAAGCACCTGGGGGACATGCGGGCGTGGTATCGGCAGAAGTTCCGCGAGATCGCCGAGACGCGCTGGAGTCAGTTCCGCGGTCAGGGTACGGGCGATTCGGGCATCCTCAAGTTGCCCGTTCGCGACGTTGCCGAAGCGCCGGCCACTTCTAGCGAGACTGGCGAAGGCGTCATCCTGCCGCTCCCCGACGATCTCGACCCGGCCGACCGGCGACTCGGCGAACTGCTCCGTTCGCTCGACATCATCGATCGCGACACGTTGCCGGCCCTGTGGGACGAAGCACGGCGACAACGTCGCACGCTTCGCCAGGTTCTCCTGTCGGCCGGTTACCTCACGCTCTATCAACTCGCCCTCATCGAAGCG
>JANLUE010001329.1:0-9207 GCA_031363325.1 Gemmataceae bacterium | reverse complement strand
CCGCTCACGCAGGAAGAGTACTATCGCCTGTTCGCGTTCATGAACAACGATCACGAAGCGCAACGTGTCGTCTACTCGACCGACGAGCGAATGAAAATCGCATCGATTCGCGACGAAATCGAACGCATCGAAACCAAGCTCAAGATGGCCGCGCCCGATTGGCCCGAACGGATGGCCAAATGGGAACAGGTCGCCAACGTTCAACCAAACTGGCAAGTCGTTCGCGTCGAGAATCAGAGCGACAATTCGCAGCGCTACATCGAACAGAAGGACGGCTCGATCCTGTGCCAGGGCTACGCGCCGACCAAGTTCAGCACCTTGATGCGCGGCACGTCCAAATTGAAGTCGATCACCGGCTTCCGCCTCGAATTGATGAACGATCCGAACCTGCCATGCAATGGCCCCGGTCGCTCGTTCCTCGGCACGAGCGCCCTCACCGAATTCAACGTGGACGCCTGGGACATCAAGGACCCGAAGACGAAGATCACCGTCAAGTTCGTGCGGGCGACGGCCGACTACGGCAACCCGGAACGCGCCCTCGAAGCGAACTTCGACGACAAATCGAAGAATCGCCGCGTGACCGGGCCGATCGCGTTCGCGATCGACGGCAAAGACGATACCGCCTGGGGCATCGACGCCGGGCCGGGTCGCCGCAACGCGCCTCGTAACGCCGTGTTCGTACCGGACAAGCCGATTGCGTTCCCGAATGGAGCCGTGCTCGATTTCAAATTGAAGCAGAACCACGGCGGCTGGAACTCCGACGACCACATGAACAATAATCTCGGCCGATTCCGGCTGAGCGTGACCGATTCGCTCGACCCGATGGCCGACCCGGTGCCTCACTACGTTCGCGACGCGATGGCGATCCCGGCCGTGAATCGCCCGCCCGCTCAGGCGAACGCGATCTTCGGCCACTGGCGAACGACCGTCGCCGACTGGAAAACGGACAACGATCGCATCGAGGAACTCTGGAAGACGTGGCCGGCGGGATCGACGCAATTGACGCTCCAGGTTCGTGACGAGCCACGCGACACGCGCATCCTGCGGCGTGGCGATTTCTTGAAACCGACCAAGCGCGTCGCCGGTGGGACGCCGTCGTTCCTGCACGCGGCCAAGGCGTCCGCGAACGAACCCCCGCGCCTGACGTTCGCCAACTGGCTGACCGCTCGCGAATCACCGACAACGGCCCGCGTGTTCGTCAATCGCGTCTGGCAGGGCTACTTCGGGACCGGGCTCGTCAGTACGAGTGAGGACTTCGGCCTCCAAAGCGACAAGCCTTCGCACCCGGAGCTGCTCGATTGGCTGGCCGTCGAGTTCATGGACCGGGGCTGGAGCGTCAAGGAACTTCATCGCACGATTGTGAAGTCGGCCACGTATCGGCAATCGTCGAACGTGACGCCTGAGTTGTTGGCGAAAGACCCCTACAACCGCTTGCTCGCCCGAGCACCGCGATTTCGGGTCGATGGCGAAATCGTCCGCGACATCGCCCTGCACGCGAGTGGGTTGTTGAACCCGAAAGTGGGCGGCCCGAGCTTGTTCACGCCCGCGCCGGCTTTCCTGTTCATCCCGCCGGCGAGCTATGGGCCGTTCAACTGGATCGAAGTTCAGGGGGATGAACGCTATCGCCGGGCACTGTACACGTTCCGCCGTCGTTCGACGCCGTACCCGGTGTTCACCAACTTCGACGTGCCCAACGGCGACGCCTCGTGCGTGAAGCGAACCCGCTCGAACACGCCGCTGCAGGCCCTCACGTTGTTGAATGAATCGATCTTCATGGACTGCGCCCGAGCGTTGGCCCAGCGCACGCTGAAGAACGGCGGTGCGACGGACGCGGACCGAATCGCATTCGCCTTCCTCAGTTGCACGAGCCGCCAACCCGCCGCCGACGAACTCGCCGTTCTGACCAAACTGTTGGCGACCCAGCGCGAACGAATCGCCAAGGGGGAATTGAAGCTGCCCGAGATGTCGCCCGACGCGGCCGCGTTCACGGTCGTCGCCCGCGTGATTCTGAATCTGGACGAAACGATTACCAAGGAATGACCGCTCTCCTACCCGCCGAGTGACCCCATGACAAATCGCTGGCTTCTCGGATTGCTGCTCGCTTCGCCGACCATCGGTCTCGCGGCCGAGCCCGACAAGGATGGCTTCGTGCCGATGTTCAACGGCAAGGACCTGTCCGGCTGGATGCCCGTGAACACGCACCCGAAAACCTTCCATGTGAAGGACGGCACGATCGTGACCACCGGGAGCCCGACCGGCTTCATGCGCACGGACAAACACTACGAAAACTTCATCCTCGAGATGGAGTGGATGCACACGAACAAGACCGAGGTGGGTAATTCCGGGCTGTTCGTCTGGGGGGATCCGCTGCCGGCCGTCGGCTCGCCATACACGCGCGGCATCGAGGTCCAGGTCCTCGTCAATCTCGAAAAGAAAGACGCTTACACCAGCCATGGCGACTTGTTCAGCATCTGGGGGGCGCATTGCAAACCGGATCGCCCACACCCGATGGGCTGGGAGCGTTGCCTGCCGAGCGAGCGCCGGGCCAAGGGCGGCGGCGAATGGAACCATTACCGAATCGAAGCGAAAGATGGCGTCATCAAGCTGCACGTGAACGGCAAAGAAGTGTCCGGCGTTAGTGAGTGCACGCCGCGCAAAGGCTATCTGGCCCTCGAGTCCGAAGGGGCCGAGTGCACGTTCCGCAACCTGAAGATCAAGGAACTGCCGACGAGTAATCCGAAGGCGAGCGAGATCGCCGACGTGGCCCAGGGCCATGTGCTGTTGTTCAACGGCCTCGACTTCGATGGCTGGAAGGCCGACGAGACCTGGAAGGCCGGCGGTGGAGCGGCTCGATCGAGCGGTGCGGGCACGCTCTCGACCAAGGCCAAGTACGGGCCGTGCGAAGTGATCTTCGACTGGAAGATGGCCAAGCCGGTGGAAGGCGCGTCGATTCAGATCGGCGACAAGACGGTCGAATTGAAGGCGGAGAAAGCCAACGCGTGGAAGCGTGAGACGATTCGCGTTGAGACGATGGGCGACGCGAAGCTGACCTCGATCGCGATCAAGGGCGTCGCGGGCCTGGAGTTGATGAGCATCTACGCGAAGGAACTGAAATAGTCGTTGGCCGAGCGCATCATACGCGATTGAGTGAACGTGGCGTGTGATGTGATCGGCGACTAATCAACGCGTTTCAATGTCCAACGTCTTCTTAACAACGCGAGTCGGGTCGCCGACGATCACGGCCCGGCCGTCCTTTCGCTCGATCGTCTGGAATTGATGGACCAGGCGATCGGTCACGTCTTTGCCGCGGAGAATCTTGCCGGCCGGGAACTCGGTGTCGGAGGCGAACAGCGTGATCTGTTCCTTGCCGAGCCCGCCTCGAATCTGGATCGCGTCCTTGTCCGTTTCCGGGAACGTCAGGATCTTGCCCGGCTCGAGTTTCGTCTTCGGATTGACCAACACGACTTTCTTCCCCTTCGCACTGGTGCCGACAAGTTCGACGAAAACCGCCTTGTCCGATTTGTTGGTGACCGTGACCCGCAACTGGTCGCCCGGTTCGAAGATGTTGTTCTTCTTGTTGGTCTTGAGTTCCACCTCGAACGGCACGTTGGCGACCGGGAAGTCGCGGCGAATCGTGCCATCGAGCGGCACGACTGGCGTGCCGAGCCCGAGGCCGCGGACCGCTTGGTCGAAGTATTCTTCCCAGGCGTCGCGGCGGATCACGCCGGCCGTCGTGAGCGGCAACAATCCAAGTCCCGTGAACGCCGGGGACCGGAAGACGGCCTGAAGGTTCGTCGATTCCGTAAGCCCGAGTTCCCCCGCCGCGGTCGAAAGCGTCAGGGGGTTTTCCACGTAGCGTCGGCTGACCGCGATCAGCGACTCGCGGGTCTGTGGCTTGCCGAGCGCCTTGGTCAGCGCGGCCATGAACTTCGCCGTGTCGTCTTTCAACAGTTCGTCCATCTCTTTCTGATCGATGTAGAGTTGCAGAGCTTCGCGCTTGTCGAACCCGGACGCGCCGGGCAGGTTCAACAACGCGGGCCGTACCGTATCGACGAACAGCTTGATCCCGGCATCGTGGCACCGCATGCACGACAGGCCGTTGCGGACGATCTTGTCGTCGGCCAGTTTGTCGACGACGATCTCGGTCGGGGCCGCGTCGAGCCGCGTGCCCCGAGCGTCCGCGATGTAATACCCGTTCAGGCCGTTGGGCAACGAGAAGACAATTTCTCCACCACTTTCGCGGAAGGCGATCGGATCCTTGAACATGTTCTCCGAGCCGCGGTTCGACTTGAAGTCAAAGCTCTTCCAGAAGTACCCGTACTTCGACGGATGGCGTTCGACGACGCGGTTGTTGCGCGACACCCCCGAGACGGTCATGCCGGCCCGCTTGGCGACGCCGTTCTTGATGTTCGCCGCCGAATCGACGCCGAGCTTCGTTTCCAGTTCGCCGAGCGTGAACGGCAGTTGCAGAAAATCCTCGTACAGGCTCGGCAAGGTGACGACGCTCGCGAACCAGTCGGCCCGCACAAACGGGATCGGCCGGGCCATATCGGCCGGGGCCAGGTACTCCTCGACGAGCCGATCGAAAGTGTCCGAATCCTTGTACTGGATTGCGTAGGGGTATTCGAGCAAGGCGAGGTCCCACAGGTTCGCCTTCGACTTACCGAGGCTCAGGCCGCCATCGAACACTTCATAGGGGGCGAGCTGCCAGCCGAACTGGCGGAGGTCGATGGCGAAGATCGTGTTGGTCGGCGCGTCGATCGCCCGGGGCCTCTGGATGTTCGGCTCCCAGCTCAGGTGGTTGATCGCTTTCGAAAGAGCCTCGCGGTGGAGTTCGAGTTCGTCGGCCGTCGCCCCGCCAGCGAGCACGTGATTGATGCTGAAATAGCGGACGAAGCGGCGATCCTCGGGCTTCAACTCGCGAACGTCGGCCAGAACTTTCTTGAGGACGTATTCCGAACCGGCATCACCCGCCGGGGCGGTTTTTTCAATCGGCGGGCGGGCCACGTCGGCCGGGAAGCTCGGCGCGCCGGCCGCGATCCACTTGCGGATCGACTCGATGTCTTCGGCATTCAGTTTCGGTTGCCCGCTCGGCGGCATGACCGTATCGTCGTTGGCTGTAATCAACGAAACGAGGTACGAATCTTCCGGCTTGCCCGGCACGATCTTCTCTTTCTTGACGAGCAACTCGCGGTCGAGAATCTTGACCCCGCCGTTCGTCTTGGTCCCGCCGTGACATTCGAAACAGTGAGCCCGGAAGATCTCCTTGGCCCGGGCCGCGAGCGCGTCGGGTTGGTCCTTCTTCGGCTCCTTGGGTTGAGCGAAGATCGCGACCGGGGTGAACGCGAAAACAACGGCGGCGAGCAACAGGCGATTCACGACGGCACCTGGGGTACGGAACGAGTTCGTTGCCCGGAGAACGAGCGACGAGGGCGAATCTTCCGGGGAAATATATGGGATCACCCGACCGCTTCGGCTATTCTCAACATCCCACCCAATTGGAGTCTGCCATGAACTCTCCCCTGTCGCGTCGCGAGTTTGGCGCGGCCGCCTTGCTCACGTGTGCCCCAACCTTTCTGCGTGGCCGCGATCTCAACAGCAAGATGAACGTGGCGGTTGTCGGTTGCGGTGGGCGCGGGGCGGGGAACCTGGCCAGCGTGTCGGGCGAATACGTCACGGCACTCTGCGACGTGAACGCCGACGCGGTCGCTCAGGCGAAGGTGAAACATGCCGGGGCAACGAACTTCACCGACTTCCGCAAGCTGTTCGAGAAACCGGACGCGTTCGACGCGGTCGTCGTGAGCACGTGCGAACACTCGCATGCCCACGCGACGTTGCTCGCCCTCGCGGCCGGCAAGCACGTCTATTGCGAGAAGCCGCTCACCCACAACATCTACGAAGCTCGCAAGGTTCGCGAGGCGGCCGCCAAGGCCAAGACCATCACGCAGATGGGGATCCAGATTCACGCGAACGAAAACTATCGCCGCGTCGTCGAACTCGTGCAGGCGAACCTGATCGGCCCGGTTCGCGAGGCCCACGTCTGGGTGTCGCGGGCCTGGGGCCTGCAAAGCGAAGAAGCTTCGAAGCGGAACAAAGACATCGTCTATGTGACCGAGCGACCTAAGGACGAAGTGCCGGTGCCGAAGGGGCTCAACTGGAACCTGTGGCTCGGGCCGGCGGCCGATCGGCCGTTCCATTCGGTCTATTTTCCCGGCCCAAAGTGGTACCGGTGGTGGGACTTCGGCAACGGCACGATGAGCGACCTCGGCAGCCACTGGAACGACCTGCCGTTCTGGGCGTTGAAGTTGACCGCCCCGCTCACAATTGAAGCCGCCGGCCCGAAGCCGCACGCCGAGATCGCGCCGGCCACGATGAGCGCGACCTACGAGTACGCGGCGCGAGGCGAACTCCCGGCCGTCAAGCTTCACTGGTACCAGGGGGAAATGAAGCCGAAGATCTGGAACGACAAGGGCATCCCGCAGTGGGGCAATGGCTGCCTGTTCGTCGGCGACAAGGGCATGATCCTCGCGGACTACGACAAGTATTTGCTGCTGCCGGAGAAGACCTTCGCCGACGTGAAGCTTCCCGAAAAGACGCTCCCCCGCGTGGCCAGCCATCACCAGGAATGGATCGAGTGCTGCAAGACCGGCAAGCGTGCGTCGGCCGACTTTGAATACTCCGGCTGGCTGACCGAAGCGAACCACCTGGGCAACGTGGCGTACCGCGTCGGCAAGAAGCTCGAATGGGACCCGGTGAAGCTCCGCGCGACGAACGCCCCGGAAGCGGACGCGTTCATCAAGCGCGCATACCGGAAGGGTTGGGAGTTGTAGCGGTCCATCAGGTTCCCGGTCTCCGCTTCGGAGAGGGGGAACCCGATTCCAACTATCCGATTCCATGTCGCAGTTGCCGTTCGGAGCCGGCCCGGCGGTGGGCGTTGGCGCCTTTGGCCCGGACGGGCTCGGCGACAACGTACGCGGCCAAACACGGCGGCGCGTCGGTTCGGCCATCGCGACGATAGTCGAGGAGCAAGGCTTCCGCAAAGCGATCGACCGTATCGGGGCGCAGTTCGCGAACGAAGCGCATCAACAATTCAAACAGGCGGGCAAGCGCGATCCCGTGCGTTTGCCGCGTAGTTTCAAAGAGCCAATCGCTCAACGATAGAAAGCCCGCGAAAGGCGCGGGGCCATCGAGCAACACGGGCAGCGCGTGGATGAATCGGCCGGAGTTGGCCAACAGGTCCCAGTAACGGGCGAAGCGCCGCAAGCGACACATCTCGGCGAAGCCGATCAGCCTGGTGCTCAGCACTTCGTACGGAGCGTGCGGGCTGTAGATCATGTTCCACTCGGCATCGTGCCGAACGATCGGCGTGCCCCGCAAGCGCTTCAACATGCCAACCTGAATCTCCTGTGGCCGCAACGCATAGAGTCGGTCGAAGCCGGCCGCGAAGCTTTCGATCGATTCGCCGGGCAGGCCGACGATCAGGTCGGCGTGGACGTGTACTTGCGTTTCCGCTCGAAGCCAGCGCAGGTTCTCTTCGGTACGAGCATCGTCTTGCCGGCGACTGATGAGCCGTTGCACCTCCGGATTGAAGGACTGTATCCCAACTTCGAACTGCAGGCTTCCCGGCGGAAACTGTGCAATCAACGTGCGCAGCGAGTCCGGCAGGCGATCGGGGATCATTTCAAAATGGACGAACAAGTCGGGCCTCATGCGATCGAGAAAGAATTGCAAGATCGTGCGACTCGTCTGGATGTTCAGATTGAACGTCCGATCCACAAACTTGAATTGCTTGACCCCCCGATCGAGCAGAGTGGCCATCGCCCCGAGGAACGATTCGAGCGGGGCCTGTCGCACCGGCACCTCGAGCGACGACAAACAGAACTCGCACGTGAACGGACAACCGCGCGACGCCTCGACGTAGATCACCCGATGGGCCACGTCCTCGTCGCGGTAAAACTCGTATGGAATCCGCAGATCGCGGAAGTGGGGTGGGTCCGCGTGAATGACCTTCTCGAGTGGCCGTTGCCCGCGCAGCAAGCCGTCGCACAGTTTGGGAAACTCGAGGTCGGCTTCGCCGGTGATCGTGAAATCGGCGAGGCGGACGATCTCTTGGGAGTCGTGTTCGTGGCTGACTTCGGGCCCGCCCAGCACGATCGTGGTTCGCGGCAACAATCGCTTCAGCAGCCCGACCAACTCCGTCGTCGGCGCGACGTTCCAGATGTAGACGCCCAGGCCGAGAATCTTCGGCGCGCGGGCGACGATCCGTTCGGCGATGTCGATCGGCCGTTGCGAAATGTCGAACTCCGCGATGTCGGCCCGAGCCCGCAAGTCGCCGAGGTTCGCGAACAGGTAACGCAATCCAAACGCGGCATGGGCGTAGCGCGCGTTGAGCGTGCTCAACAGAATGTCGATCGGGCACGCTCCTTTCCGCCAGTCGTTCGGCCGGGCGAACGGCGATACTTCCCGAGGTGTTTTTTACGGCGGAATGTGCGAAGGGCCTAATTCTTCCGACGCTCGCGCAAGGTTGGAGCGAGCGTGTTTCAAAAGATGGGCCTGGGAGTTCAATCGCGGTCGGTGACTTCGCCGAGCTACGCTCGCTTCCGGTCGAACTCGCGGAGGATCGCCCGGAAGCGGGGGTCTTTCCGGATCGCGTCCAGGTCGCGGTCCTGCTTCATGAACGAAAAGTCTCGATAGCCGAGTTCGACGGCGGCCCGGAGTTCGGCGAGCGCTTCGTCGCGACGTTGGGTCAGGGCCAGGCTGCACGCCAAGTTGTAACGGGCGAGCGAGTCGGCCGGCCGGAGGCGGGCGATCTTCTGGTCGATCTGCAAGCCTTCCGGATGCCGTCGTGCGACGGCCAGGTTTTTGGCGTGCGCCTTCAATACTTCGACGAAGTCGGGTCGACGGTCGGCGATGGCCGCGAAGAAATCCAGTTCGAAGTCGAGTTGCGTTTGTGTGGCGAGACGAGCGAGGATCGGGCTGGCGGTGGGGGCAACGGGCGGTCGTTTGCTTTGGCTAGCCATGGTCGGTCGCCTCGACGGGAGGATCGGTCCGGCGCGAATCCATTGTGGACCGGACGATTGGGATTATAAAGCGATCCCCGAACGGATTCAAACCCTCTCTGCGCCGAAACACCTCAATCCGCGCTCGAAGTCGCCGCGAGGGGATCCTGCGCGTTCGAGGGCCACACTCGTTCGTCGGCGTGAGTTG
>JANLUE010001304.1:0-1759 GCA_031363325.1 Gemmataceae bacterium | reverse complement strand
AAGCCGCGAGCGGCTATTCGGCCAACGAGAAGCAAACAATCTCCTTGTCGTTCCGCGCGAACACGCACTTGTTCGCGAACGCCGGGTGGCTCCAGACGACGGATCGGCCAAAGCACTCGTTGGTTGGCTCCAGGATCTTGGCCCGGTCGACTTCCTCGTAGCCCTTCGGCGAAAGCTTGGCGATCACGAGGTGGCCCGTTTCCCCGAAGGCGAAGTAGCGGTCGCCGTTCTTGACGAGGAAGGCCGTCCCGGAGTTGAGCCGTTGTTCTTCCTTTTCGTCCTTGCCGTTCACCGGCAGGTGCGTCCACCACAGCCGTTCGCCGGTCTCGATCTTCACGGCCCGCAGGCTGCCCGGTTGATCGACGCCGTAGATGATCCCGTTCTCGACGATCGGCGTCGCGTTCACGGGATACAGGCCATTCTTTTTGATCTGTTCGCCGCGCCAGACGACTTCGGCACCCGGCTGATCCGTCGCCAACTTCACGCACACGCAGGCGAAGCCGATCCCGCCGGCGAATAGGTAGTCGCCGCCTTTCACGGGGGCCATGATCGACATGCCGTAACTCGGCTTGAGCGGAACGTCCCAGTACTTCTTGCCATCGGCCGGGTTCAGGCTGACGATTTTTTCCGGGTGCCAGAGGATCAGTTGCGTCGTCCCGCCGGCTTCGATGAGCGACGGCGGGCAATAGCCGGGGCCATCGTTCGGCGTGGTCAGGGCCTTCCATTTCTCGGCCCCCGTATTCTTGTCGAACGCGACGAGGAGGGACTCGCCACCGACGAGACAGATCAACAAATCTTTATGCACGAGTGGATGGCCGGTGAAGCCCCACATCGGCGTCTTCGCTTTATAGTCGACCTTGAAGTCTTTCTTCCAGATCACGTCGCTGGTCTTCTCGTCGAGTACGACGAGGTTACCCATCGAGCCGAGCGCGTAAACCTTGCCGTCGGCGACGGTCGGCGTGCAGCGCGGGCCGGCCGGATAGCTGACCGCGTACTTCACCGCGTAGGAATGTTCCCACTTCGGCTTGCCCGTCTTGGCGTCGAGACAGAGGACGCGTTCCTTGCCCTCGGATTTGGCCTGCGAGGCCGGGTTGTTTTTCGGGTCCCCGTCCGTGCGAACGTAGTCGGTGATGAACACGCGCTCGCCCACGACCGCCGGGCCCGAGTAGCCGCCGCTGATCGGCGTCGACCACAGTTTCCTCGGCCCGTCGGACGGGAACTTTTCGAGGACGCCGGTCTCGACCCAGCGACCATCGCGGTTCGGGCCCATCCACTGCGGCCAATCGTCGGAGCGAGCCAAAGGCGTGAACGCGGCGAGCAAGCAGAAGGCGGCCAAACGATTCATGTGCGCAGTTCCTTCACGGACCAGGGCGGGGATTTTGTATGGCGCGCGTGGGCGGACCGAGGCCGTGGGCGATGTGGGCGACGCGCGACCTCGCTTGGATGCGATTCGATGGAAGTGGATTCAGGTGGGCGAACATCTCAAGCGCTCTCGACCGGAGTTCCCGAAACCGATTGAGAATCGGAGTTCGCGGTCAACTCGTCAGAAATTAAACTTCTTTGCAATTCGGGGACATTTGTGGACATTTTGGGACACCATTGCCTGAAGTGATTGACGGATTGGCGCTTACGTCTTGTTCGAGTCGGAAATGCTTGCGAAGTCAAGGGTTGTGTCTGTTGTCTCCTGGAGAGTTCACTCGACGGTCCAAATCCACGCACTCCAAACCATTATAATATACAAAAGAACACATGTCAAGAA
>JANLUE010001283.1:0-1872 GCA_031363325.1 Gemmataceae bacterium | reverse complement strand
CCCTTCACCTTCATCAGCCGCGCCCTCCGAGGGCTCCTCGGCACCCTCTTCGGGTCGTAGGGGCGCTAAACAAGTACCGTAGTCCGTTCGTGATTGTTGGAACTGTCTCGTTCGCTGATAAGCGCCGGCACGAGTCATAAGCAGTACTCTCTTTTCCTTCGACGTGCAATCTGTTGTTAGCTCTTTGCTTGTGTAATTGATCAAAACCGATGGATCGAACGCTAAGCCATCCGCCCATGTCAGTGACAGAAGCCCATCGCGGGTTTTTGGGGCTGGTTCTGCGCAGATCCCTTGCGTACTGGAGAGCAGCGCGCAGCCAAGAATGAATGCCGTCGAGTTGTGCATGCTCACTCGTAACTCCGTGGCGAATTGGCGAATACGCGTTGCAATTCTGCAGTACGGCTGAGATTCCGGAATGCAGATTGAGTCATATCGCCATTTTCCATTAACAAACAGAAATTCGGTTGCGGTCGGAATAGAGCGTTTGTGAACGTGCAAGTAGGTTGAACTACCATTTCAACTCGACTTTGACGCTAAAACCGCACTTCTTTGCTGGCTGATGTAGCGAGACATCCAAGGTCATGCCGATTCCAACTGTAACTGGCGGCAAGCCAGAGCCCGGCACGGGAATTGGCGGGTAGTTGTAGTTTCCTCCAAACTCAATTCGGTTGTATGGCGGACTCATTGCGATCGAGCCAGAGCTTGTCGAGCCATCTTTGTTCTTTTGTCGGAAGCCGCTCTTATATTTTGGGCCGACTTGCATTACTTCATTGAGTTCAGAGCACTCAAAATAGTACATCATGCTTGCAACATGATCCGGTGGTGGCTCCTTGCCGGACCAGAGCACGCGGACGATGGCGGGACCACGTTCTTTGACACTCACCGGGAATGGGAACGGAAATGGCTGAAAGCCTGGAGGGATCAGTTTCGAGGGCTTGGGTGGAATGATCCCGGGTATCAAGAGTTTTCCGCCTTGTTCGAATTCAATCGACACTCCAGGAACGGGAGTTGGAATGTTGACTATTGGTGGCTGAGGCGGATTTACGGGGATTGGTTTGCCAAGTTTCGCGGGGGGAGCACTCGCACTCTGTAATCCGGCAGGGTCAACTAGACTAATTGCGTCGTTGTCGACATAGCGTAAGAGGTTGACATCGTCAGATGCGATGCCAAGTCGATCATTCTGTGTCCAACGCCCGAGTGTTGGCGAATACTCGCGTTCTCTGAACGAGAACAAAGCTGCATCCGCATCCCATCGTCCGCCCTGGTGCAGATATTTCCAGCCGTAGCTGCTCGAAGCACGCGCGCCCCAAGCCCCTGTCAGCACCGTGTACGAGCCGAAGGCGTCGTACTGGAAGCGTTCCTGGACGGTCCCCGACGTGTCGATCAGTGCGGTGACGTTGAAGTTGGCGTCTTGGGCGACATAGAGCCGCTCTTCGAGCGAACCATTGTTGTCCGAGTCGCGGTCGCGGGCGATCATGGCGTCGATGTAGACCGGGCTCCAGGCGTAGGAGATGCGAGTGGTTCCGCTGACGCGTTCTTCGAGCACTTGCCAGGCGGCCGAGTAGTAAAGGTCAGTGGTCGTTCCCGAGTGGCTCTCGCGGGTGCGGCGGCCGACGCCGTCCCACTGATAGGTGGCAAGCGTGGTGCCGCCAGAGTTCTTCACTTCACTGAGTCTGTTCCACGCGTCAAATTTGAACGTTTTCCCAGTTTCGTCTTTTGTTAGATTTCCATTGTTATCATACGTCGGTGTCGTGGCGCTGGCGATCGAGGTGATCTCGTTCTGCTTGTTGTGGCTGCGCGACTGGGCGGTGCCGTTGGTCGTCTGGCTGTCGAAGTTGCCGAGCGCGTCGAAGTCCCAGGCTTGCGAGCGCG
>JANLUE010001263.1:0-1667 GCA_031363325.1 Gemmataceae bacterium | reverse complement strand
GCCGCGAATGCCGCCGCCGGCCAGCACGGCCGACTGGCACGCGCCCCAGTGTTCGCGGCCCTGGTTCGAGTTGAGCTGCGGCGTTCGGCCAAATTCGCCGACCGCGACGACCAGCGTGCGCTTCAGCATCCCCCGGTCGGTCAAGTCTTCGAGCAACGCGCTCATGCCACGATCGAGCGGCGGAACGCAGAACGGGGCCTTCAAATGAACAAATCCTAACAGACCGCCAACCACGCCGACAGATCCATGATTGTCCCACACGTAGTACGCCTTGCCGTTATTCGCGATGTGCATCCAGGCCAGGCTCACGACCTTCACGCCGGCCTCGACGAGTCGACGCGACAGGAGCATCGCCTCGCCGTATTCGTTGCGGCCATACCGATCGCGTGTGGCCGGCGACTCCTGGTCGAGCGCGAACGCCCGGCGGACTGCCGACGACGAAATCATGTGCATCGCCCGGCCACGCGACTCGTCGAGATCGACGCCATGCCGGCCCGATTGCAACGCCCGATCCTGTTCCTCGATCAATTTCAACAGGCCGTGCCGGGCCTGCAAGCGCGTCAGGCCCAGGTCGGGGAGCAGCGTCGTCGGATGGGCGGCCTGCTGCCGAGAATAGTTGGCCGGCGCCTGTTCGAAAGGGTCGTGCCGGGCACCAAGGAAGCCGGCATACGTTCCCGAATAGGTGACGCCATCGTGGCCGACCGGGCGCGGCAAGGTGACGCTGGCGGGGAGTGGCCCGGGCGGCGTGAAATGCGAAAGTACCGAGCCGAAGAACGGAAACTCCCGGCGATTCCGCTGATTACTCGGCACGGCCAAGGTGTTGTTCTGTCGGCCGGTGAGGACGTGATAGACGCTCGGTTCGTGGTTGTTGCTGCGATGCGACAACGTTCGAACGATGCACGTCTTGTCCGTTTGTCGAGCGAACAAGGGCATCTGATCGCTGACGGTGATGCCCGGCGTGACCGAATTGATCGTGCCAAATTCGGAACGGATGCCGGCCGGCGCGTCGGGCTTCATGTCCCACATGTCCTGTTGCGGCGGCCCGCCCCACAGGAACAAGTAGATGCACGCGTCGGCCGTCGGCTCGTGGCGAAACTCGCTTGGCGTGGACGATTGGGCGCGGAGCAACTCGGGCAAGGCGAGCCCGCCGAACCCCAGTTGCCCCAGCCGAACCATCGCATCCCGGCGATTGAACATTGTCTTCTCCAACCCGTTCGCCGCGAGGCGCTAGCCGCGCGCGTCCGCGGCATCGACACCGGCAATCGACGGACGCGCTCGGCTTGCGCCTCGCGGCGAACTCAATGGTTGAACAGGAACTCCTTCGTATTCAACATCGCCCAACCGACATCTTCGAACGCTTCGCGGCGGTTCTTGCCGTTCTTGGCGACATGGGCGAGGACCTGTTTCACTTCCGCGGCCGTCGGCGGTCGGGACAGGAAGGTTAGCCACAGTTCGTCGATTAGCTTGGCGTCGTCGGGGATCGTTCGCACCCACCGGGCGATCGTGCCGCCATCGTGCCGAAGTCGCGAATCGACGAACTCGCCGTTGAGCAGGTGTAACACTTGCGCGATGTTCGGTTCGCCGACGCGTTCGCATTCGCAGGAACTGGTTCGACTCGGTCGGCCGAATTGCTTCAGGAAATAATGGCGGACCTTGCTGTCCCACAG
>JANLUE010001259.1:0-1326 GCA_031363325.1 Gemmataceae bacterium | reverse complement strand
CCGTCCAACCTACGCCTCGCGGCTAACGATCGCGCTCTTGGAAATTAAGGGATTCTCTTGCGAACCACCTTCCTGCTTCTCTTCGCCACGTTCCCCACCTTTGCCGGCTCGTCGAACAGCCTCGTCGACGTCTCGCCCGATGGCACGCGCCTGATTGCGGCGAACACGGACAACGGCACGGTCACGATCGTTGACCTCTCGACCCGGAAGGCGATGAAGGAGATCCCCGTCGGCGATCATCCGGAAGGGGTCGCGTGGGTCGGGGCCGGGCCGATCGCGATCGTCTCCGTGTATCGCGACGACAAATTAGTGTTCGTTGATTCGAACGAAGGGAAGGTCGTCGCCACGTTGTCGTGCGCGGCCGAGCCCTATGGCATCGCGACCAACAAGGACGGCACGCGGGCCTACGTGACGCACGACTATCCGGGGCTGGTCAGCGAGGTCGATCTGGTCGCTCGCAAGGTGTTGCGCACCTTCCCGGCCGGCGCGTGGGCACGCGGGGTCGCGATCACTCCGGACGAAACGCGACTGTACGTCAGCAACTTCTTCACGGCCACGCTTTCGGCAATCGATTTGAAAGATGGCCGAATCGTCGATACCTGGCCCGGCCGCGAGAGCGACAATCTCTGCCGGCACGTGCTCGTGCATCCGAGTCGGTCGAAGGCGTACCTCTCGCACATCCGCTCGCGCGTGCACATCTTCGACAACCGCGGTTCGATCTTCCCTGAACTGACCATCTGCACACTGACGCCGGCCAAGCCCGACGAGAAACGCCGGACGGCCATCGCGCTCGATACATTCAACGGCGTTTATGTGACCGCGAACCCCTGGGAGTCCGCCATCAGCCCGGACGCCCGCACGTTCGTTACGGTTTACGCCGGAACCGACGACATGAACTATTCGGCCGTGATCGACGACGATTACCGCGAAATCGACCGGTCCGGAATCGTCCCGGTCGGCAAGCATCCCCGGGCCGTTCGCTATCGGCCCGATGGCAAGGAACTCTACGTTTATTCGACGCTCGACTACAGCCTGGATGTGTTCGACACGACGCGGAGCCGGCCGACCAAGGTCACGAGCATCAAACTGTGTGCCCCGCCGCACACGCCCGAATGGGTGCGCGGTAAGGAACTGTTCGTCTCGTCGAAGCCGCCGATGACGCGCTCGCGCTGGATCTCGTGTTCCGGCTGCCATCCGGCCGGCGCGCAGGACGGCAAGGTCTGGCAGAACCCCGAGGGGCACCGCAAGACGCCGCCGCTTTGGGGGCTCGCGCACACTCATCCGCTGCACTGGTCGGCCGACCGCGATGAGGTGCAGGACTTCGAG
>JANLUE010001236.1:0-4689 GCA_031363325.1 Gemmataceae bacterium | reverse complement strand
CTTCTTCGAGTTGATCGATACGAACGTCGGGGGCAACGTGAACATCAAGCACGGTCGCGGCAACGCGGGCGGCACCGCCGGCACGACCTGGATTTACAACAACACGAACCCCGGGCGTCGAGCCATCATTGGCGGCAATCTGTCGGTTTCGTACCTGAGTGGCAACGCGCGCGACAACGACGGCGTCTGGGACACGATCGTGCAGGGGAACGCGACGTTCCGCCACGGGCCGGGCGATTTCGACACCGAGTTCGATGGCTTCACGACCGATCTGGCGACCGCCATTCGCGGCGACTTGACCATCATGGGAACCGGGCGCAACTCGGTCACGGTCGGCAGCACGTACAAGAAGACGGGACTCGATGTCGGCGGCAAGTTCGCCGTCGACTTCGGGCCCAAGGCCGACACGCTGACGCTCAACAGCCTGCAAGTGCACGGCAACACGCGCCTGCGGCTCGGAGCCGGCGGCGATACCGTCACGATCGACGATTCCCGATTCCAGGGCAAATTCAACTTGCTGATGGGCCTGGGGAACGATTCGTTCAACGTGGAACAGGCGACCGGCACGACCGCGTCGACGTTCTTCGAGCGCGGCGCGACCGTGCGGCTCGGCGCGGGCGACGATTCGGCGACCATTGCCGGGACCGTCGACGCGGGCCAACGCTACGTGTCCTGGGCCGCGTTCACGATTTATCACGGACTCGGGACCGACACCAACTCGATCGTGACCGACACGAGTTCGAACCCGAGCTTCCCCTTCGGCGGCGACATTGTCTGGACGGTGTGATGGCGTGGCGGCGTCGCCCACCCGCGCGTTGGACCGAGCATTCGGATGAAGGTCCGCCGAGGGGAAGTACCGACGCGAATCCGGATTTGGAAGGCGACTTTTCCGTTCGCGAGCCACGCCCCTAAAACATCTCCCTGTTTGTCCCATCCCCTCCGGGTTCGTACATGAGCGATGTCAACAAGGAAACGCAACTTCTGGTCATCGGCGGCGGGCCGGGCGGATACCCGGCGGCCCTGCACGCGGCCGATCACGGCATCAAGCCGATCCTCGTCGACGAGGGCCCGAAGCTCGGCGGCGTCTGCACGAACCGGGGCTGCATTCCATCCAAAGCCTTGCTGCACCTGGCGAAGCTGATCGAGGAAGCGAAGGAAGCCGAAGAGTGGGGCGTGTCGTTCGGCCCGCCGAAGTTCGACCTCGCCAAGATGCAAGCGTTCGTCCAACAGAAGGTCGTCGGCAAGCTAACCGGCGGCATCGGGATGTTGTGCAAGGGCCGAGGCGTCGAAGTCATTTCGGGCGCGCGAGCATCGTTCCTCGACGCGAACACCGTCAAGCTCGAAGGAGCGACTTCCGGAACGATCAAGTTCCAGAACGCGATCATCGCGACGGGGAGCGTACCGGCGATGCCGAAAGCGTTCGCGCTCGGCGACCCGCGCATCATGGACTCGACCGGTGCCCTGTTGATGCCCGACATTCCGAAGCGGATGCTCGTGATCGGCGGAGGCTACATCGGCCTCGAGATCGGCACCGTGTACGCGGCAATGGGCACGCGCATCACTGTCGTCGAATTTACCGATGGCTTGCTACCGACGGCCGACCGCGACCTCGTCCGCCCTCTCGAAGCCCGGCTGAAACAACGCTTCGAGGCCATCTACCTGAACACCAAGGTCGCCTCACTTCAGCCGACGGACGCGGGCATCGTGGCCGTCCTGGAAGGGAAAGACGTGCCCGGCGAGTTGACGTTCGATCGCGTGCTCGTTTCCGTTGGTCGTCGGCCGAACAGCGCCGGGCTTGGACTCGACAAGGCCGGCGTGAACGCGAGCGAACGCGGCTACATCCCGGTCGACAAGCAACGGCGCACGAACGTGCCGCACATTTTCGCGCTGGGCGATGTGGCCGAGGAACCGGGCCTGGCGCACAAGGCGACCGCCGAGGCGAAGGTGGCCGTCGAGACGATACGCGGTGAACCGTCCGCCTTCGAGCCACGCGCGATCCCGGCCGTCGTGTTCACCGATCCCGAAATCGCCTGGGCGGGCCTGACGGAACGCGAAGCGGCCGAGAAGAACGTGCGCTTCGAGAAGATGTCGTTCCCCTGGGCCGCGTCCGGGCGAGCCACGACGCTCGCTCGCAACGATGGCTTGACCAAATTGCTCATTGATCCGGCGACGCAACGGGTCCTGGGGGTCGGCATCGTGGGCATCGGGGCCGGCGAACTGATCGCGGAGGGCGTTCTGGCCGTCGAGATGGGTGCGCTCGCGCGCGACCTGGCCGACAGCATCCATCCGCATCCGACGCTCTCCGAGACGATCATGGAGAGTGCGGAGATGGCCCTCGGCGGGGCGACGCACATTGCCAGACCAAAGAAGGCGACTCGGTGATGGCGCCGATTCATTCCTTCGCTTTCTTCACCGGCGGCGCGTTCAGCGCCTTCTGAATCGCGACGCCCTTCACGCTCCCGGTCGCCACGACTTGCTTGCCCTTCGGCGCGACTTTGGTCGCTCGCAACAGATCGGCGACGGGCTTTAGTTCCGGTTGGTCGTCCGAGGCGGCGACGATCTGGAGTCGCACGAGCGAGATCAGGCCGCCGGTCAGGTGGCTCAGTTGTTTCGCGGCCGCCGGGTCGGCCGTGTTCGCGGTCAGGGTGATCGTCACGTCTTTGGTCACGGCGATCGACGCTGTGAGCCAATCGACTCCCTTGAGTCGCTCCTTCAACTTGTCGTTCGGCAGGTCGATCTTGTCGAACTTGCCCTTCACCCAGGCCCACAGGAAGATTGGCCCGGTCGGTTTAGTCGTCGCGAGCAGGTTCGCGAGTTCCTTGCCAACAACCGGCTTCCGCGTGCCGGCCGCCGCTTCAAAGGCACCCGCCAGGTCCTTTTCGGTCGGGGCGATCACCAGGCGAGTACTGTCGATGGCGGCCGCGAACATCGTCTCGGTCGGCTTGCCGCCGGGGACCTTGTACGCGGGCTTGCCGGCCACCGTGAGCGGTTCGAGTGAGCCGGGGTTGGCCTTGATGTAGTTCGCGATCGATTCGGCCAGCTTCGCCGAATCGAACTTCCCTTCCAACATTGCGAACGGCTTGGGCGGGTCGGCGTCCACATCGACGCCGATCGTCACACGCTCGAAGTCTTTGAACGGATCGAGCCCCGAGGCCGTGATCGCGGTCGCCGCTTGCTTGCTCGCCCGCAAGGCCTGTTTCAACAAGTCGGCCCCCAGATCCTGCATCAAATCGGACTCGGCCACTTTCTTGGACTCGATCACGAGAACCGCGTCGGTCCCGGCCGGCAGAAACGGCGTCACGTCGGCCCAGCCGAACGTCGGAACGAGTAACACGAGCGCGAGTGAAGTTCGCATCGGGGGGTATCCGTGGGCGGACCATCTAACAATGGATCGAAGTTCAGCCTACGACTTGCGCCGCGTCTATTGTCCCGCCGCGGCGACGGCGGCGAAGAAGCGTTCGAGGCGGGCGAAGATGTCGTCGATCGCTTCGACTTGTTCCTGGTCCGCTTTCTCGCCCGGCAGCAGGATCAACTTTTCGACCGCGATGCCGTCCTTGATCGCTTGCGTGTATTCGGCCAGCGTACCGGGCAGGGGCGGGATGCGGCCGTTCAAGTAGAGGCGTGGGAACTTGTTCGGCGGGAACGCGGCCCGGGCGGTTGGGCCGTTGAAGTAGCGGTCCAGGTGGGCCAGCAGTTCCGACTCCGGGCCGGCGAACGCGGGCACCGTTGGCGAGTCCCACAGGGGCGGATGGCTCGACGGCGGCAGGAACTTGCTCGCGTCGACCATCAGATCGTGGAACGGCATTGACGGCTTTTCGCCTTCGATCTTGATGTGCCAGTCGGGCGGTTGCCGAATCACGGCGAATTCGTTGGCGACGGCCGTCAGGCCCTTGCGAATGGCCAGCACGCGCTCGGCCGATGGCGATTCGCCGGCCAGGGCCTTCAAGCGATCGCGGTCGGCCGGCGCGACGAAGTGATACGCACTCGGCGAAGTCGCCGTTACGAATTGTCGCACACGGTCGACGTCGAGCAACGTGCGCGCGTCGAGGCACTCGCGGGTCAGTCGGCCCACGCGCTCGCGATCGGGCGCGTCGAACTTCACGGTGGCCGACGTCGTGAGGTAGTTGAGGTCGGCGCGGATCGCGGGCTCGTCGCCGCCGAGTCGTTCGACGAACGCCCGATACTCCGGCGAGCCGGTCTCGGTCGCTGGCGCGTCGGTCAAGCGGTCATTGAGGAACCACGCGAGGCCTCCCCCGCCGGTTAGCAAGAGGGCGGACGCGATCACGATGAGAATCGACTTGTTCACGGACCCACCTTACTTCGTGTGCGAGGCCGGGACGATGTCGCGGGCCTTCCAGGGCGGCAAAACCGGGGGCGTTTGCAGGCCGGTCCATTCAACCGAGACGCGGGTACCACTCTCGGGCTCGTCGGCCGCCTCGATCGCGCCGCCTTTGCCCAGCAGGAACAACTCCGTCTTCGCGGTCGACGATTCGGCCAGTTCCTCGACGGCCGACGTCGTACGAACCGTCTTGATCCGATACGGCACGCGGCCATCGGCTAGCAAGTTGCTCGCGGTCGCGGCGAACGATTCCGTCCAGGTTTGACCGGGGACGGCGTTCACGGTTCGACTCACGGCCGGACCGCTGCCGAGCGAAATCTCGACGCGGTGTTCACCCGTCGGCGAGCGCG
>JANLUE010001176.1:0-7440 GCA_031363325.1 Gemmataceae bacterium | reverse complement strand
CCTGCATGAAGTTCATCCCCGGTTCGCACCACTACGGCCACCTGACCTACAAGATGAGCGAGGAAAGCGAATCGAACATCCTCGATCAGACGGTCGAAAACGCCGAGGGCATCGGCCAACCGGTGTACGACGACCTGAAGGCCGGCGAGTGCTCCGTACATTCGGACCTGTTGCTGCACGGTTCGGAAGCGAACAAGTCGAATCGACGCCGCTGCGGGTTAACCTTGCGCTACTGTGCGGCCGAAGTCGTGGCCGGCCTGGGCTGGTACGAGAAAGGCATCTGGGTGAGCGGCCAACCGGCCCCGGGCACGTGGGCGAATCGTCAACGTCCAGAAGGCGATTGAGCCTACCGGATGCGGTCCCTGTGTGGCGAGCGTCAAGCGCCCGGCCGCCGCTCGAATACACTTTCTCCTGTGCGCCCGCTCGCAACCCGTCGACACCCCGCCATGCGAACCCTCTCTCTCGCCGCCTTCGTTCTCGTGTCAATTGCCGGGGCCGCCGAGCCGGCGAAGAGCCGCAAGGTCGTGCTCATCGCCGGGCCGCTCGACAAGGGGCACCCGGCCGGGACGCATGAATACGAAAAGACCGTTCGCGTCTTCAAACACTGCCTCGATAGCGCCGCGAACGTCTCGGGGCTCCGCGTCGAGGCCCACCTCGGCGGCTGGCCCGAGAAAGCGAGCACGCTCGACGATGCCGATACGATTGTGATCGTCGCGAGCGGGTCCGACCGCAAGGAGAAGGATCATCCGTTGCTCGTCGGCGATCGGCTCGCCACGATCGAGAAGCAGATGAAGCGAGGCTGTGGCCTGTGCCTGATCCACTGGGCAACGTTTCTGCCCAAGCGCGAAGACGCCCGGGCGATCGATTGGGTTGGGGGGTACTTCGATTACGAGTCCGGGCCGGCGAAGAACGGCTGGTACTCGAAGATTCAAACCGTGACCGTGAAGGCCACGCCGGGCAAACATCCGATCGCGACCGGCCTGAGCCCCTTCGAGGTGAAAGACGAGTTCTATTACAACATTCGCTTCCGTGACCGCGATCCACGCCTCGTGCCGATCTTGACCGTGCCGATGGGCAAGGAAGGCGAGCAAACCGTTGCCTGGGCGGTCGAGCGCGTGAACGGCGGGCGTGGCTTCGGCTTCACCGGCGGGCACTTTTTCGACAACTGGCGGAACGACAACTTCCGCAAAATGGCCCTGAACGCCATCCTCTGGACCGCCCACGCCAATGTCCCCGAAGGCGGCGTGAAGTCCGAGTTCCCCGGCGAACGCGAGATCGGCCTCGTGACGATCGGCAACCCGTCGCAAGTGTTGATCGTGACGGGACACGATGGCCCGTTCCACAACTGGCGTGAGACCAGCCAGGTTTTGAAGCACGTCATCGAACGCGATGGCCGACTCAAGTGTCGAATCGTGACCGACCCCGAGTTCCTGGCCCGCGAGGACCTGATCGGCTACGACCTGATCGTCCAGAACTACGTGAACTGGGAACGGGCCGCGATCTCCGAGGCCGCCCGCAAGAACCTGCTGAAATATCTCGAAGCAGGCAAGGGCCTGGCGGTCATTCACTTCGCCAACGGGGCGTTCCATCCCTCGTTGCCGAACGCCAAGGACGCCGACTGGCCGGAGTATCGCAAGATCGTTCGCCGTGTCTGGGATCACGGCAAGGGCCTGAGTGGGCACGATCCATTCGGCAAATTCAAGGTCGAGATCGCCGGCAAACACCCCATCACCGAAGGCATGAACGCATTCGATACCGTTGATGAGTTGTACTATCGGCAACAGGGGGACATGAGCCTCGAGCCGATCGTGACCGCGAAATCGAAGGACACCGGCAAGTCGGAGCCCCTCGCGTGGGCGTACGAGTACGGCAAGGCGCGGGTGTTCCAAACGGTGCTGGGTCACGCGGCCGAATCGATACGCGGCGACGGGCCGGCCATGCTGATTCGCCGTGGTTGTACCTGGGCCGCCAACCGCGAACTGCAACCGGAAAAAACCTCGACCGAGAAGCCGGTCGAAAAGCGACTCGCCTTCGAGACGGGCAAGTTTGGCAAGGCCCTCGACGCTCGCGTGATGCCCGCCAGCGTCGAGCCGGACGACCGCTTCCGCAAGCCCCCGTTCACCATCGAATGCTGGGCCAAGCTGTTCTCGAAGGACAACTTCAACATTCTCGTTTCCGCCGACCCGAAGTCGTCGAAGGATCACTGGGAGATTTATTCGTACGCGGGAACGGGAACGTTCAGCGCGTACCTGCCGGGCGTCGTGGGCGAGGTTCGGTCCGATGTGAACATCTGCGATTCGAAGTGGCACCACGTCGCCATGACGCACGACGGCAAGACCGTCAGACTTCATGTCGATGGCAAGCAAGTGAAGCAACAGGCCATCGCCGCTCGCGACAAGGAGCCCGGCGAACCGGGGCCACTCGTGATCGGCGCGGCCTATGCCGCCGACCACCGCATCGGCTGCGACGGGTTGATCGACGACGTTCGTTTGTCCAACATCGTGCGGCCAATCTTAGTGCCGTCGGCCGCGCTCACGCGTGACGCCAACACCGTGAGCCTGTGGAGCCTGGACGGCAATGAAGGCATCTCGGCCGACACGAACTGGACGCCGCCCGCCTCGACGGATTCCGCCGAGGAACCGTGGCGGCGAATGACCGACAAGGACTGGGTCGACGGCCGATTCTCGAAGACGAACACCGGCCCGTACTTGAACGCAACCTTCGACTATGACGGGCCGAAGGGCAAGGTGCGAGCGTACAAAGGGACCGCCATCCAGGTCGGGGCGCACAAGGAGGCGGCCTTCCTGTTCGATCGCAATCAACTCCGCCTCGCGGCCGGCTGGGTCGATGGCTATTTGAACCACTCGAGCCGCCGCTTTGGCTTGCTGAACACGCCGACGCCGGCCGGCAAGATGATCTTCGCCACGTCGAGTCTCGCCGGCTGGGCGAATGAAAAAGGGGAATTCGAAAGCCCGCATCCGACGACCGCACCGTTGCCCTCCGAGAGGGGTCGATTCAAAGGCATCTTCCTGAACGGCCGACGTACGTTTCTGGCGTACTCCATTGGTGGCGTCGATGTGATGGAGCGACTCTGGGCCACACCCGTCGAGGGGCACAACGGCTTCATCCGTCATCTCGAACTTGACCCGACCGCCCGCAAGCAATGGTGCTTGGCGGCCGAGTTCGCTGGCCCCGGCGAGTTGATCGACGTGGGCGGATCGAAGGTCGCGATCGCGCCGAGTGGCAAGGAGATCGTGGCCGTGTTCGTCGCGGGCGCGGGGACGCTGTCCCTGCAAAAGCAATCGCGGGTGGTCGTCGAATATGGCGAATCGAAGGAGCCGCAACGATCGGTGATTGCCATCTGGAGCGGGCCGAAAGAGAAACTGAAGGCGGCCATGAAATGGTACACGGACATCGGGGCCGGCCCGGTTCGCAAAATGATGACGCCCCCCTGGGCTCGCTGGAGCGATGAAGGCGACGTGGGCGAGGCCGGCATTACAACCAAGCTCGAACCCGGCAAGGACACGGGCGGACCGTTCATCGTCGATACTCTTCCGCTGCCCTTTGAGAACCCCTGGAAGGCCCTGTTCTTCGTCGCGGGCGTGGATTTCCTGCCGGACGGCCGCATCGCCATTTGCACGGCTCACGGCGATGTCTGGACCGCGAAGGAAGATAAAGGCACCATCACCTGGAAGCGATTCGCGACCGGACTTTATCAGCCGCTTGGTTTGAAAGTTGTTGATGGAACAGTTTTCGTCACGGAGCGCGGCCAACTCACGCGTCTGCACGACATTAACAATGATGGCGAAGCGGATTTCTATGAAAACATCAATTCCGACTGGCACTGTGGCGGCGGCGAACATTCGTACGACATGGGCCTCGAAACCGACCCCGAGGGCAACTTCTATCTGATGAAGACCGGCGACGATCACACGCCGACCGGCGGAGTGTTATTGAAGATCGCGAAGAACGGCACGAAGTCGGAAATCTTCGCGACCGGATTTCGCCATCCGCTTGGCCTCGGCATGTCGCCCACGGGTGTCATTTCCGGCGCGGACCAGGAAGGCAACTGGATGCCGGTCACGCGGCTGGACATTTACAAGAAGGGCGGCTTCTACGGCGACATGCGGACGCACCATCGGGCGGAACCGCCGAAGACGTACGACGAACCGTTGATCTGGCTGCCGAAAGAAGCGGACAACTCGGCCGGCGGCCAGGTTTGGGTGCCGAAGAACGCTTGGGGCCCGCTCGCCGGGCACATGCTGCACCTGTCGTTCGGCCGCTGCCAGGCCTACGCGATCCTGCCGGACGGCGACAAGTTCCAGGCCGGCGCCGTCGATCTCGGTTTGAAGTTCCTCTCCGGCTCGGCCCGCGCCCGCTTCAACGCGTCCGATGGCAACCTCTATGTCGTCGGCCTCAACGGCTGGCAGACGGCCGCCACGAAAGACGGCAGCCTGCAACGCGTCCGCTACACCGGCAAGCGCATGGGCGTGCCCGTCAGCTTCCGCACCAACTCGAACGGCGTGACCCTGACGTTCGACGAACCGCTCGATCCGAAATCGATCCTCGACCTGAACGCGTTCCAGGTGGGTCGCTGCAACTACATCTGGAGCGCCAACTACGGCTCGAAGAACTGGTCGGTCGCGAATCCGAAAAAGGAAGGCATCGACAAGGTCTCCGTGACGGCCGCGACCCTGAGTGCCGACGGCAAGTCGCTGACACTGACCTTCGACCTGCGGCCGGCGATGCACATGAAGGTGCACTACGCCGCGAAGACGGCGGCCGGCAAGGAGTGGAGTGGGGCGGTGTATACGACGGTGCGCGAGATCACGGGCGCTCGTCCCGATGAAACTCCCAGAAAAGAGCGTGACCCGTTCGACAACACCATTCCCAAGAATGTCCGGGAGCTTCTGAACGCCGCCGAGTCGCTGGAATTGATCTCACTGGACCCCGACGCGGAGAAGTTAGATGAAGGCGAGAAGGAGAGAGGGTATTTTCAGAGATGGAAAATCCTGGGCTCGACGGTCGTAAAAGATCGGGATGCTCGCGATGAGCTGGTCAAAACGATTGTCAACGGAGTTCCTGACAAAGCTTCCGAACTTGAAGTGGCACTTTGTTTCATTCCGCGGCACGGTCTCCGTGCCAAAGTCAAAGACTCGTTGGTGGAAATGATCATCTGCTACCAGTGCAAGCGAATCAACGTGTTTGTCGACGGGAAATTTCGGCGCATGTGTGTGACGGAAAAAGAACCCCAGGTCCGCCTCGACGAGATACTCACGGCTGCGAAGGTACCGTTGCCTGCCAAGCCAATGAAAAAGGAATGACCTCGATCGAAGAAAGCCATATTCGACGTTTAAGAATCACCAGCGCTCGAGTTGCGACTCCGACCGAACGCCGGAACCATGCGAGCCGGCCGTGAGGAATCGCAAATGTCCGACGAACTTCGAGACGAATACGCGTTTGACGACACGAAGGCCAAGCCGAATCGGTTCGCCTCGAAAATGAAGTTCGGTGGCCGATTGGTGGTCCTGGAGCCCGAGGTCGCTGCGGCATTTCACGAGTCGAGTACGGTCAACGACGTACTCCGTGCCCTGCTCCGGACGATGCCAGTCCGGCCACCATCGAATTTGGTCGATTCCAAATGAAGCGTCCACAAAATCGCACGTGCTTCGGTGAGACGTGGCGAATTTCGTGCGTCCTTTTCAGAACACTCGCGTCTCCTGGATTGACAAGGCTGAATGTCAGCCGATGAAATCCCTCCAAGGAGCCGAACCGTGAACTGTGAATCCGCCAAATCCTGTTGCCATTCGACGTGCTGTGCCCCGGTGTCGGGATGCTGCACGCCCGCCGTGTGTTGCGCCCCGGCAATGCCATGTTGCGCTCCGGCAACCGTGTGTTGCGCCCCGCCGAACAACAGTGTTCCAACTGGTTGTGGCTGCGAACCTCGCTGCTGCGCTCCGTCGGCGTGAATGAATCCGTGCCGCGAGAACTTTCGATGACGACTCGACTCTCGACCGATGCGATTTGGAGTCACTTGAACTCGGACCTGCGGCGATTCATTCGCCGCAGGGTCTCGGACGAACACGCGGCCGACGATTTGCTCCAGGAAACGTTCCTGCGCGTGCACCGGAACGTGGGTGCGCTTCGCGACGAGGATCGCTTGGTCGCGTGGGTCTACCAAATTGCCCGGAACGCGATCAACGATCGGCATCGACGATCGAACGACTCGATCGGAGAACTCGCGGACGCCGAACAAGTGGAAGACACGGCGGCGCGACCATCCGAGGGGAGTTGTCGAGCCGGCCAGTGGTTGGAGGAAATGGTTCATTTGCTCCCCGACGGATATCGGGAGGCGGTGCGGATGTCGGAGCTCGACGAACTCTCTCAACAAGAGGTGGCCGACCGACTCGGCCTATCACTTTCGGGGGCGAAGTCCCGGATTCAGCGCGGCCGCTCGATGTTGAAGGACGAACTCGAGAAGTGCTGCCACTACGAGTTCGATCGACGCGGCAATCTGTTGGATTGCGACCCGAAACGCGGCCAACGATCCTGTGGATCGTGCGACAGGTGAAAGGTGCATTCCCATCCTCACTGGTCGACCCCACCAAGGTCAACGATTCGGGTAAACCGTATCGAATCCCCATGTTCGACGAACTTCCCGCACTGCTCGGCGGCCCGCCAATTCGACCGGCTGGACCGCCAGCCTGGCCGACGACCGACGCGGCCCTGCGGACCGTCATCGAGCGGGCGCTCGACGATGGCTCGTGGGGGCAGTACCACGGCGGGCACGTCGAGGCGCTCGAGCGCCGGTTGGCCGACCTCCATGATGTCTTGAACGTCTTGACATGTGCGAGCGGAACGTTGGCCGTTGAGTTGGGGTTGAAGGCGCTGGGCGTTGGGCCGGGGACGGAGGTGATCCTCGGGGCCTACGACTACGAGCCGAACTTCCTGGCCGTCCACGCGCTTGGAGCGATGCCGGTCCTCGTCGATGTTTCCGCGGCGAACGCGACGCTCGCTCCGGCCGGGCTCGAAGCGGCCATTACTCCGGACACGCGGGCGATCGTCGCCACGCATCTGCACGGCGGGCTCGCGGACTTGCCGGCGATTCGCGCCATCGCCGACGCACACCAAGTTGGCTTGCTCGAAGACGCGGCGCAGGTGGCCGGCGCGACGGTCGCGGGTCGGCCGGCCGGGACATGGGGAGATCTCGGCGTGATGAGTTTCGGCGGTTCGAAGTTGCTCAGCGCCGGTCGCGGCGGGGCGTTGCTCGTTCGCCGCGAGGACTTGTTGCAACGCGCCCGATTGGCGTTGTCGCGCGGTGTGCAACAGTGGGCCGCCCTGTCCGAATTGCAAGCACTCGTCCTCGGGCCGCAACTCGATCGACTCGCCGAACTCACTGCGCTCCGGGCCGGCAACGTGGAACGCTTGCTCTTGGAGTTC
>JANLUE010001078.1:0-3148 GCA_031363325.1 Gemmataceae bacterium | reverse complement strand
CGAGGACAAGCTGGGCTCGTGGGACAAGGACGGCGGCTTCATCGGCGCGTCGTGCGGCCGACTCGGTACGACCTGCCTGGCGCTGTTAACGCTCGAAGTGTACTACCGACACCTGCCGCTCTACAAGCGCGATAGCGGCGGACTGGCGGAGCTGGAACGCTAACAGTGAATCACAACTGAATCTCGCACGGCCGACTCGAACGAGTCGGCCGTGTGCGTTCACAACGATTCGCTTCCAAGATTGATCTGCGAATGCAGAACTGTAAGTTGTTGTTGCCGCACCGGAGCATGTCATGGACTTGATCGAGTGTTCGAAAGTCGGGCCGGGGATTCGTTCGGACGAACGAGCCGTGTCGGTTTCCGACGTGCGCGGCTTCGATTTGAAACTGCGCGTCCAAGAATCGCAACTGGAGTCAATCGAAGGAAAGACCTATCTGGTGGCGGGAGTGGTCGCCGAAGACACAACCAAGGGCATGCTGCTCGTTGAATTGCCCCACGAGGCGGACAACGGTTCGTCTCGCTTGTGGGCCTGGCGCGCATCGGTACGCCGCCTGGAATCGGGCTCGGTGGCTTAGTGCCGGCGTGCACAACCTCAAGGAGAAGAGGCGATGATCTTGCTCGAATGCTCCAAGATTGGCCCCGGACTTCGGTTCGATGAACGCACGGTCGCGGTGGCCGACGTCCGTGGATACGACGTGATGGTCCGCGTGCAGGAATGGCAGATATCCCACGTTGACGGCAAGACCTACATCGTCGCGGGACTGGTCGGCGAAGACTTGGCGAAAGACATGGCCCTGATCGAGTTGCCACAAGAGTCCGATAGCGGTCGATGGCGGGTATGGGCGTGGCGATCGGCCATCCGCTTCCCCAAAGTGGAGTCGGTCGCATGATCCTTTCCGATCGTGAAATCCTTCTGGCACTGGGACGGGGCGCGATTCACATCGAACCCGCGCCGAAAAACGAACGAATTTCTTCGACCGCGATCGATCTTTGCCTGGACTCCGACCTGCGATTGTGGCCGACACTCGATGGCCAAGGGGCCGAAACGGTCATCGATCCGCTGCATCCCGACTTCGACGTGGTGGGTCTGACCAACGAACGAGCGATCCCGTTCTCTTGCGTTGCAGGGTTTGTGCTTCGCCCGCAAATGTTTGTGCTGGGATGGACGATTGAACGGATTGTTTTACCTCATGAGACTCGGTTGGCCGGTCGCGTGGAGGGCAAGAGTAGTCTGGCACGAATCGGTGTCGGCGTTCACGTGACCGCTCCGACGATTCATGCGGGCTTCGGTTCAACTCGAAAGGCTAGACAACCCGTCGGTTCCCCCATCCAACTCGAAATCTGGAATGCTGGCCCGCTCAACGTTCGACTCACGTGGGGCATGCCGATCTGTCAGTTGATTCTCGAGGAAGTTCACGGCACGCCGGACAAAGGGTACTCGGGCCGATTCGCCGTCCAGGGCCCGTCGGTCGCGTTAAGGCCATCGAATCCTTAGTCGGTTGTTGAAGATCGTCGGGCAGTTCACTTCGGCCCATTTCCTGGGAACTATCTCACGCGCACTCTTATCGAAGCGATTACCTATCTGTTCGTTGAACTCGCTTCGCCCTTCGTCCACAGCGCCCGTTCGGGAGCCTGTTATGTCATCGAAGTCCGGTGTCGTCAATTCGCCGGTGATTCGGCGCGTCGAGGTTCGAGAAGAGGAAATTGGGGCCCGCGTGATGAATCGGCACGTGCCGGCCTGGGTCATTTCCGGGGCGATTCATGTGATTGTGATCGGGCTTGCCGTGTTGTTCCTGTCGAACCCGGCCTTGCTGGACGCCCGGCCGAACGACCTCGTCACGACGCGCATCGACGATCCGCGCGAGGACGAAACGCCGCTCACATTCGAAGAACTCGGCTTCGACGTGCAACTCCCGTCGGCAACCGACTCGAAGACGGAACGCGATGTCAATGTGGTCGGCCCGGAGAATCCCCAGGAGCCCGCGGGCCTGGAGAACCAGCCGTACGAGATCGCTCCGCAAACATCCGTCGTTGGTCTGAGCCCGGAACTCGCTCCCGGTGCGATGGGCCCGAACTCCTCGGATGGCACGATGGCCCCCGGTCGAGACAACGGTGGGGCGGGCATCGCCGCGCCTGGAATGATCGGGCGACAGTCGGGCGCGACCAAGGATCGATTAATCAAAGACAATGGTGGAACGAAGGATTCCGAGGCCGCCGTGGGTCGTGGCCTGGCGTGGCTGGCTCGTCGCCAACTCAAAGATGGCTCGTGGAAGTTCGACGGCTCGTCGAACGACCAGATCGCCGCGACCGGGTTGGCGTTGTTGCCATTCTTGGCTGCTGGCGAGACGCACAAGGGGATCGGAAAATACAAGAAAAACGTCGAGAACGGCCTCAACTGGCTGCTCAGCAAGCTGAACTCGGGCGGCTCATTCGCGGGTTCGAGCGGCATGTACGCCCACGCGATCGCGACCGTGGCGCTGTGCGAAGCCGCCGGGATGACCCGCGACCTGAACCTGAAGAACCGGGCGACCTCGGCGGTGACCTACATCGTCAAGGGTCAGGGCAAGAACGGGAGCTGGGGCTACTCGGCCGGGACCGAAGGGGACACGTCGATCGTCGGCTGGCAGATTCAGGCACTCGCGTCGGCCCGGATGGCGGAGATCAAGTTCGAGCGTGAGAAGACGTACCGGGACGCCGAAAAGTTCCTGGAAGCTGTGGCGACCGACTCCGGCTCGAAATACGGCTACCGGGACAAAGGCGCGTCGCAAACGCTGACGCCGGTTGGTCTCTTGAGTCGGTACTACATGGGTTGGACGCCGCGTCATCCGGCGTTCGCGCGGGGGGTGGACTTCCTGAAGCAGTTCCCGCCGCAGAAGGGTTACTTCGACATGTACTACTACTATTACGCAACCCAGGTCGTGCACTTCTACGACGGCCCGGACTGGCACAAGTTCTGGAACCCGAAGATGCGCGACATGTTGATTGATCTTCAGGTGAAGGGTGGCGGCGAGGACAAGCTGGGCTCGTGGGACAAGGACGGCGGCTTCATCGGCGCGTCGTGCGGCCGACTCGGTACGACCTGCCTGGCGCTGTTAACGCTCGAAGTGTACTACCGACACCTGCCGCTCTACAAGCGCGATAGCGGCGG
>JANLUE010001067.1:0-8286 GCA_031363325.1 Gemmataceae bacterium | reverse complement strand
GGCGAGCCGGGGAGCGTTAGCTCCCCGGGTGGAACACCGATTGACTTCGCGATTCCCCCGCAACGCTTACGCCCGCTCGCCTCGCTCGCTGTTTCCGTTCGCTTTTACGAACCGAACAGGGCCGTGTTGATCTGGGGAAGTGCGACTTTCAGAAACGATTCGCACAAGTCGCCGTCCTTCGGCTCATCGGACTTGGCCGCGCCGCGGACGACGTACAATTTGTAACAAACTCGGTAGTCGGCCATTGCGACGCGGGCGCGATCCGGCGCCACCCAGGTCGGTTCGCCAGCGTAACCCCAGTAGACCCGCGCGTGAATCACTTCCGACCCCATGGCCTTCCGGAAGTCCGACACCCAGAGCGTCTGGCTCGAGCCATCGGCGATCGCGAACGGCCGACGTTCGACGGTCCCCGAATCGGCGAACCCCACCGCGTGATAGCAACTGGCCGGCGTGTGATGCAGCCCGATCGGCCCCGGGGCTCCACCCCGCAACATGACCAGGACAGTCTGATTGGTCGCGACGTTCTTGTACTTGCGCAGGATGCCGAGGTCCATCTCGTCGCGCCACGTCGAACGGTCTTCGTCGTCGGCCGCGACGCCTTCCCAATCGCCAATTTTGAGCGGAACCCGGTCGAGCGCGGCGGCGATGACCGCCGGATCGACCCGAGGCGTCCATCGGCCAGTCCATCGTCCATGGACGATGGACCCGGCGATCAAACAGGCCGCGGCCGCCGCGGTGAGGATCCAGAGACGCATGGCCGATTAGTTCTCCGAGATGGGCGCGACGATTGGCGGTAGGGCTTGCTGGCCGGGGCCCGAAAGGTTGCCGTAGGCCGGGTAGTTCCGCGAACGACCCGCCACGCCATTGAACACGAGGCCGAGACAGTTGACGCCGAGCGACGTGAGCCGCCGAACGGCCGCCGTCACTTCCTCGACCTTGCTCGAACCTGACCGGGCGCAAATGATGACCCCGTCGGCCGCCTTGCCAAGGACCGCCGCTTCCGGAACGGGTAGCGTCGGCGGAGCGTCGATGATCACATAACTGAAGTGTTTGCGAAGGGCGTTCATGCCGCCCGCCAAATCGACTCGCGTGAGCCGCGAGATTGCCTTCTCCGCTTTGGAACCGGCTGGGATGAAGCTCAGCGGCAACCCATCGACCGGCTTCGAGACACGCTCCCAATCCTTTGGCGACCGGATGACATCACTCAGGCCAGGGGCGATTGGCACGTTGAGTCGTTCGTGCAAATCGGGGTAGCGAAAGTCGGCGTCGATCAGCACGGTCGGGAACCCCGAGCGGGCAAGACTCACGGCCAACATCAGGGCCAACGTCGATTTGCCCTCGGACTCGGACGCGCTGGTGACGACCAGCGAGCGGCACGAGCGCAGGTTGTCGTCGAGTTGTAAGGTCGTGCGAAGCAGGTCGACGGCGATCGCCAGCGAAACGTTCCACTGGGTCTTCGGCCCCGCCGTCGCGAGTTCGCGGCTGGAGACGGCCGGAATCGCCCCGAGGACACGCAACCCGGTGCCGGCGACTACCGGCCCCGGGTCGCGAACGCGGCGCGAGCGAAACTCGAGCAGGCCGATTCCCAGAATGCCGATCACGAGCCCGGCCAGCCCGCCCGCGCCCGCTCGAATCCACTGGGCCCGAGTATTTGGCCGGGTCGGCGGTGTGGCCGACTGTTGAACGGTCACGCGCTCACGGGTCGATTGCTTTTCGATGTTCAGCTTTTCCTTCGTCATGCGAAGAGTGCCCAACATGATTTCGCTTTGTTCGACCTCCGCACGAGTCATTTCCTGATCGGGGGCCGCACCGCCCGGTCGGCGTGGAATCGGCAACCTGGCGAGCAGATCGCCCAAGCTTGTGACGAGGCTTTGAGCCAGCGCCAGTTCGTCCTCGGCCTTGCCAATCTGAAATCGGAGTTCCGATCGGAGTCGAGTGCGAATGCGGTCTTGCGCTTTCGGAATCAGTTCCTTCTTGATGTCTTCGACCGCCTTTTTCGCCTTCTCGAATTCATCCTTGGAAGGCTTGATGGCCGGCACGTCGGCACCGCCAACGGCTTTCTTGTTGTCCTCGTAAATCTTCTGGGCCAGCTTTAAGTCCCGATTCGCTTCGAGCAGACGCGGGTTCGGCTCGATAATCTCGTCGATCAGCGACGGCTCGATCGGCTCCTTGTCGATCGAGTCGAGGCGCTTCTTCAGTAGCTCGATGGCTTTCGTACGCCGGGTCACTTCGAATTCGGCCGATGTGAGTTGGGCTTTGGTGTTGGCGATCGCCTCCATTTCGGCTTTGTACGTCGGGTCGATGCCGACCACGGCGTTCGGCTTCAACGTGGCTCGCTTGGACCGAATTTCCCCATCGAGTTTGTCGATCGCCTTCGTGTATTGATCGACCTTGTCCTGCAAGTCGCGATTGTACACCTCGACGACGTGCAATCGCAACTGTTCGCAAGCGGCGTTGACGAGGGCCGCCAGATCTCCCGGCAACTGGCCGGTCATCGACAGCCACATGATCGCCGTGCCTTCGTAGAAGCCGGCCTTCAGTTCGCGCCCGAGCCAAGCCGCCGCGTCCACTTGCTCCTTGACGCAATTGAGTTCCTTGCAATTCTCGGACTTCACGGCCAGGTCGAGGACCTTGGTGCTCTTCAGAATTGCCAGTTGCGTTCGCTGTTGATTCTCGAGTTCCTCTTTGCCCAATCCCTTTTCGCCTTCGGTGAGCGCGGGCCCAAACCGAAAATGCACGAGGGCTGAAACGGAATACTCGGCTGGCATCGCGGTCCAGATGCCGAAGCCGATCGCCCCACCCAGCAGGACGCCCACGAACAGGGCCGTCCAGCGGCGCGCCCAGGCTCCGCCCAGGAGCGCGCCCAGGCTGAGAGACGGGGGGCCGTCCGGGAGGGGAGTCGGTTGAATGGGGTAGCTCATGGCGAGTGGTTGCGGGGTCACGGGTTGCTCAGGCGGCCTGCCGTCGGCTCCGCTCGATCGGCAGTAGGCGGTTCAAGAAAACGACTTCCAGCCACAACAGTCCAAGGCCGAGTGGCATCATCAGCCAGCCGGCCAGATCGTGGAAAACCAGGTTCGCAAATTCGTGTCCGGCCGTCTCGTGCAACACGCCCGTCGAGGCGATCCGCAGCACGTTGCAGGCCATCGCTACGGGAATCGCTCCGATCACGATCAACGTCTTCTTCCACCAGGGGGCGTTCAGGAAGATCGCGACGGCACACGAGAGGGCGAAAAACGTCATCATCATGCGAAGGCCGTTGCACGCCTCCACAATGCCCATATCGACGTCATTCAGGAGGATAACGTTCCCTTCCGTTTGAGCGGCGAAGCCGGAAGTCTCGATCAGGTGGGCACTTGCGATCGTCGCAAATCGTTGTAACTTGTTCGACAGCAAGTTCGCCACTTGACCGTGCAAGGGGATCATGAACCACAGGAACCCGATCGCCGGCCAACTCCAACGTAGGGCGGACCAGCCCCCCACGCAAAGCGCGATGCCGATCAAGGTCGGGAACAACGAATATTCTTCGAGCGTGCCGACGTAATAGTGCCCTCCCGCCAGTCGCAGGGCGATTCCGATCGCCAGAAATGGCAGTCCCCAGAGACTTGGCCGGGGTATCCAGGCCGACAGCAACTCGCGACGGTGATACAGGATCGCCACGGAGAGGAAAGGTACAAGCCAGCCGTGCGAATACTGGGCGTTGCCGTTCCAGGTGCGGATCAGGCCGGCCCAAATGGGGATGTACGCCCAAACGACCACGCCGATCAACAGCGTGGCCGCGATAAGTTGCTTCTGCCTATCGGGTCCGGTGTCGGCGGGGCGATTGTCAACGGGTTGCGGCATGCGGTTCAACCGAGGGACCACCAAACTGTCAGCCTAAACGATTATTCGGGGCGTGCCAAGTTCAACGGCCGGATTTTCGGCGATCCGTAAGCTCGATTCGGCAATTTGCCGGGGATGCGAACGGCGAAACTGTTCAGGAGACACTGGGTTTGCGCCAGGGGAACTGTTCGGATTTACACATCGACGAGTGCCGAGATTCAAACGCCCCGTACCAAATTTGACCAAAATTTGTCATTGCTCTACTTCATCCGGTCCTCGTCGATCGGGCACAATCCCTTTCTCGCGCATGCATCCAATGTAGCTTTCTCGACTCATGGGGCAGTGGGCCAAGTCCTTTGCTTGTCGCGGGCTGATATGTAGTGTTCTGTCCAGACTAAATCTTCGGGTAGGTTTGCAGGGAATTCGCGGTTTCGCCCTGTAAGGCCAAGTTTGTGAACCCGAAAATTTAGTCTGGACAGAACAGTAGGTCCTTATTGAGATAGTCATGGCCTTTGTCCCATTCGGAGGCCCGTCTGATGCTGATAATTGCAATCTGAATTCCATCTTCTTCAACAACGAATTCGTCATGGGCTTTGTTGCGAGACTTGATCGCTCTCCCTTTGAGCTTGTCTTTGATTTTGACCGCGAGCTCTTTTGTGATCACGCGCTTCATTTAAGATGCCTCTTTTCTCCGGACGAATGCCCGGAGTGCGGCCAGTTGCTTCAAGAGTGCCGGACCAAGAACCTCGGCTGGCTGGCTGTCGAGATAATCGAAGCGACTCAAAAGAGTCTCTTTGAGGTTGTCGACTGCTTCGCATTCATTGGACCCAGCCGCATTCACGTTCGCATCGAAAAAGCTGGCGGAAAACTCATCGTCAACTGGCTGAATGACGACCGTAATCGCCTTGATCAATTCAAACGGTTCGGGCTCGAATGTTTGAATTGGGACGAGGAGCGAGGAATCGGACACCCGTTCCTCCAAGGCGGCGATACGCGCCATGAGGGCTCCAATTTGCGAAGACTTTCTTCCGGCGAAATCCGGCAGTTTCATGGACATCTACGTGCCCTCGCCCTCTTTCCCAATTCATAATACATCTGCACACCAGCAGGACAAGCGACGCGGCGAGCGGGATCGGAGAACTTGACCTGCGAGTCAGCGAGTCATTGTCCGTAGACGGTGGGCGTGAGAAAAGTTGACCTCGAAAACTGATTCAAACCCCGACTCGCTCCCGCGCTCGAATCCGCTCGCCCAATTCAAAGAGGGCTGCACTCAGAATGCGCGACACGCGTGATTCGGACAGGTTGAGCACCCGCGAGATTTCCTTGAGCCGCAGGTCTTCTTTGTAGTAGAGCGTGACGACCGTCTTCGAGCGTTGGTCGAGCGTCTCGATCGCGTCGGTCAGCGACTGGATTCGTTCCCAGCGTTCGAGCTCGGCTTCGGGCGCATCGGTTTCGTGCATGAGGCCGAGACCGTTGGGTTGGGCGGTTTGTTCCCAGGAGATCATCTTGGTCAGGCGCGTCGCGTTCAACGCGTCGGAAACTTCGTCGACCGTGAGACCCGTTTTGGCCGCGAGGGCTTCGACGGTGACTGGCGCGTCGAGGTGTCGATACGCTTTACGAATGCGTGTGACCTTCTCGATCATGTGTTGCGGCAGCGGGCAATTGCGGCGCAACTCGTCGAGGATGGCACCGCGCACGCGAAGGTACGCGAACGTCTTGAACTGGGCATTGCGGTCGGGATCGAACTTGGCCGCCGCTTCCACGAGACCCAAAACGCCGGCCGACTCCAGGTTCTCCAGATCGACCCCCGGGGGCAGTTCGCCGACCACCTTGCCGATGACGTGCTTGACCAGCGGCAGATGCGAGACGATCAATTCGTCCCGCCGCTTCTGCGTCGCCGCTCGTTGATAATCGGGCATCACGTCCGGCACAATCGTCACTCCAGAAGAACGAGCTTTCTTCTTCAGGCCACGTGGGACAGGTTTTTAACCTGTCCCACGTGGCCAGTTCGAGAACATGCCTCGTTCCAACGGTCCGGTACGACAGGTTAAAAACCTGTCCCACCGGACCTGGCGAAATCTACAGTTCCGTTCCGCGGACCATCGCGTCGACTTTCATCGGCACGTCGGTCGGGATTTCCTGGTGGGCCAGGATGCTCAGGTCCGGGAGCGGCTTGCTCAGCAGCGCCCGGAAGATTCGCCGCATTCCGGCATCCACGACCAAGCACGTATCGCGGCCCTGCGTGTTCGCTTTCGCCTTCTCGACTTCGAGCTTCGAGATCAACGCGTTCAGCCGCATCGGGTCCGGGGCGCTCGTTCGATCGCGATAGCCGGCGCGGAACTCCATCTCGAGGCTCGGTTCCAAACATACCGCCCGCAGGACGCCATTCTCGTCGCGGAACCGTTCGCAGATCGCCCGCCCCAGGTCGAGCCGCACGCGCTCGGCCAGCTCACCAGGATCCTTCATCGCAACTGAGTTACCCGCGAGGCTCTCCAGGATTCGCGTCATGTTCGTGATCGGCACGCGCTCTTCGAGCAGGTTTGTCACGACTCGATGAACCGTGCCCATTGGCAACAGGCCGGGGATCAATTCCTCGACGACGGCCGGGCTCGATTCCTTGACCTTGTCAATGAGGGCCTTCAGGTCCTCGCGGCCCAGCAGTTCGTGCGCGTGTCGGCGAATTACTTCCGCCAGGTGGTTGATCAACACGTCCTTGGGGTCGACGACGTTGAAGCCGCCCATTTCGGCCCGGAGTCGATCGGCCGACCCGACCCACACGGCCGGCAGGTTGTACGCCGGCTCGCGCGTCGGCTCGCCTTCGATCGGGACCGTCACGGTCCCCGGATCGACCGCGAGCCAGAGCCCGACTCGCAATGTTCCCCGCGCCACTTCGCGACCACCGACCAGAATCCGATACGACTCCGGGTCGATGCCGATGTTGTCTTTCATGCGGACCATCGGCACCCAGAGCCCGCTTTGCCTCGCGATTTCGCGACGCATGTAGCCGATCTTGTCGATCAACCCCGGCCCGTCGCGCGAATCGACCAGAGCAATGAGGCGCGCCCCGAGGTCCACCGCGATTCGATCGACCAACAGGAAGTCGTCGAGGTACGACTCGGCCGCGGTCCGGGCCGGCGGCGGAGCAGTCTTCACCGCTTCGGCCTGGGCGTAGTCGACTTCGGCCTTGCGTTGCGTCGCCCGGGCCATGCGCGTCGAGAGCACCAACAGCGCGATCCCGATTCCCACGAACGGCAACTTCGGCAATCCGGGCACCAAGGCGAGTGCCGCGATGATCACCGCTCCGAGTCGAATCGTGCCGGCACTCGTACTCACCTGATCGCCGATTTCCTGACCGAGGCTGAACTGAGTCGTCGCCTTGGTCACGAGCAAGCCGGCGGCCGTCGCGGTGATCAAAGCGGGAATCTGCGTCACGAGCCCGTCGCCGATCGTCAGGACCGAGTACGTTCGCACCGCCTGGGCGATCGGCATGCCGTTGACCGCCCCGATGATAATCCCGCCGACCAAATTGACGGCCGTAATGATCAGGCCGGCCACCGCGTCGCCACGCACGAACTTGCTGGCACCGTCCATCGTGCCATAGAACTCGCTTTCGCGCATCAACTCGGCGCGACGGCGTCTCGCCTCGGTGTCCGCGATCACGCCGGCATTGAGGTCCGCGTCGATCGCCATCTGTTTGCCGGGCATGGCATCGAGCGTGAACCGGGCGGCCACTTCACTCACGCGGCTCGCGCCTCGAGTGATCACCACGAACTGGATGATTACCAAGATGAGAAAGATCACCAGACCAACGACCAAGTTGCCGCCGACCACGAACTGACCGAAGGCCTGAACCACATCGCCCGCGTCGCCCTGCAACAAGACGAGCCGCGTCGTCGCCACGTTCAACGCCAATCGGAACAGCGTGAACAGGAGCAGCAGCGACGGAAACACCGAGAAATCGAGGGCTTTTTTGACTCCGAGGGTCACGAGCAGCAGCAAGATCGTCGCGGACAAATTGAACGCGAGCAACACGTCCAAGAGCCGAGTCGGTAGCGGGACCAGAAAAACGACGAGCAACCCGAGCAGCGAGAACGACAGCAGAACTTCGCTGCGTGGCAGCACGGGGCGAGTCGGGACAACCGTGATTCCGTTGGCCATATCCTGGCCTCCTCGCCGCGGTGAGGCGGTTGGGAGTTCCTTGTGAGAGAAAACTACTTCACGCCGGCCAGCAATCGTGACCAGCCAACTCCGGCGGGACCGGAAAAACCGGCCCCCCGTTCGCGCCGCCAATCAATTTTCGCCGACGAGCGAACGGTCCACCGACTTTGCGGGCGCGGATTCGGGCAAGTTCCGCGGATGATCTCATCAAGTCAACGATGCCATTCCCTTGGAAACTGGCGAGCCGGGGGACGTTAGTCCCCCGGGTGAACCTCCAGGACCAACTGCCTCTTGTCCGACTCGGAGTTT
>JANLUE010001057.1:0-1972 GCA_031363325.1 Gemmataceae bacterium | reverse complement strand
GGCCTGAGATTGTTCAGCCCAGGGCAAGATGGCGAAGCCATCGCCGCCCTGGGTCACGCTTCGCCATCATCACCGCCTTGGGTCACGCTCGCGGTCGCGACTGGATTTCCGGGTGTCGGCGTAACCCAGGGCGGCGATGGCTTCGCCATCTTGCCCTGGGCTGAACAATCTCAGGCCGTTGGCCTGAAATCCCACGCCATTGATTCGATTCGCCTAACAACCCCCGACGGCACCGTGCGCCGACTCCTGATCCAATCTGTCCTGCCGACCCTCTTCTGCCTGGCTCCCGTCGGGGCGGCCGTTCTGGTCGCGCTCGCCGTCCCGGGTGAGGCGATGCAGGACTACCTGCGCCGCGTCACGCACTCGCCGATCGACTGGCTCATTCTTTCGCTGGGGAGCGTACTGTTCACCGCACAGATTCTTCTCGCCTGGCGGGCGCTTCGCCTGAAGGGCGACGATTTCGACGAAAACAGCGATCGCTGGCTGAATCACCTGTCGACGGCTGCTGAATGGTTCCCGCTATTGGGGCTGATCGGGACGGTCGCCGCGATTCTGCAAACCTTCAGTTCGATCGGGGCCCCGGGGGCGACAGCCGCCGACACCGTGCCGAAGGAGATCATTCGCAAATACGCCCCGGCGATCACCGCGACCGGGAGCGGGCTCTTCATGGCACTCCTCAACATCCTGCCGATCTGGGTCGTGCAACTCGGTCGCGATTTGATTCGTTCGCTCGCGGGTGGGCCGGCCCCGAAGCGGGGAGAAGCCCGATGATCCAGCGGCCCAAGCGGGCGGTCACGTTCTTCTTCGTTCCGCTGATCGACGTGCTTATTCTGCTGTTCTGCATCTTCCTGCTGATGCCGTTCGTCAGTCCGAAGGACGACGAGCCGACCCCGGAGCCGAAGGTCGTGCCGAAGGTCGAAGACCCGTTGCCCAAAGATGTGCGCGAGCTCCGCGAAGAACTGGAGAAGGCACGGCGGGAAGTGATTCGCTTACGGTCCGAACGGGGAAACTTGGCCGACCGAATGAGCGTGAAGGTTCTGGAGATTGACCCAAAGGATGGCCGATTGTTCTACTTGCAGGACGGCGAACGCGTCAGCGTCGCAACGCAAGCGTCGGCCGAGACCTTGATCACGCTCCACAAACGCAGCAGCGGCACCCGCGAGCCGTTCTTCCTGATCTTGTATCCGCGGCAACGTTCGGGATTCCCCGAACAACAGCAAGCGGACGATTACGCCCGTTGGTTCAAGGACGTACAATTCCAGTTCGACCGGCCCTTTGGACCGTGAGACCCACCATGCGTCGATTTGTGAAATGGTTCTTGATCCTCGGGTTCATCTTCGGCGGGCTCGCCGCGGCCGGGACGTTCGCCCAGCAGATGCTCAAGGCCAAATCGACCCCGCGCTACACGACCGCGGTCGTCACGACGGGCAAGGTCGAGACCGTCGTCAATTCGACCGGGCCGATCAAACCGGTGCAATCGATCACGGTGGGGTCGTTCATCTCGGGGCCGATCGCCGAGATCAAAGTCGACTTCAACGACGTGGTCACGAAGGGCCAATTGCTGGCTCGGATCGATCCGCGGATCACGCAGGCGTCACTAGATCGGGAACGGGCGACCCACGCGACGCAGGTGGCCGAGCTGGCCCGAATCGAAGCGCAACTCAAACAAGCGCGGCGAAACGAGGATCGGGCCGACGCGCTTCGCAAGACCAACAAGGACTTCATTTCCGATCAGGAGATCGATCAGCTTCACTTCAGTCGCGTGGCCCTGGAAGCCCAAAAAAACCTGGCGGAAGCGAACATCAAGGCCGCGGAGGCGGGCGTCAAGAACGCCGAAGTGAACCTCGAATTCACCAAGATCATTTCGCCCGTGAATGGGGTCGTGATCGACCGCAAAGTCGACCCGGGTCAGACGGTGGCGTCGGCGTTCACCACGCCCGAAATGTTCATCATCGCGCCGGACATGGAAATA
>JANLUE010001038.1:0-2100 GCA_031363325.1 Gemmataceae bacterium | reverse complement strand
GCGGTCGATCGCGCCGGCAACGTGGGTCGCCACGACATGAACACGCCAGTGGCCCTCGAATCGGGCAAGGGCCGCGTTAAAGTGACGGGCGTCGGGCCGAGCAAGTAAGCGAGCGCGGTGCCGTCCCGCCATGGCCCCTGGAGCCGTGCCCGTACTTTGTCGGCCGCAGGGTCGAGCAAGAAGTTCCGGGACCTTGGCTAATCACTTTCCCCGGACCGGCGGTTCAACGTCTCGTCCTCGAGGCCGCCCACCGCCAGCACATTTCCACTCGGGCACAGGGCGACTTGGTACTCCTCATCACTTACTAAACCCGATTCAGTTGGAGACCTGGAGTTTCAGAACCTCGCCCCGCGCCGCAAGGGCGAAGCGGCTGCGTAAGGCGTAAGCTGCCGGTTCGCCATTTCGTGTTGGGCGACTGTCATTGGCCCGCTACGCCTACCTGGAAGGCGCTCTAAAACCCTACGCCGGCACCGGGATCTGTTTCAACAAGTCGCGGACGGCGTCGCTCGTGGCGCCCGAGGGGCCGCCGATTCCGCTCGCCTTACCGATCAAGCGGTGCGCAAGCGTCGGGATGGCCAGTTCCTTCACGTCGTCGGGGACCACGTAGTCGCGGCCTTCGAGCAGGGCCTTCGCCTGGGCGGCCCGATACAGGCCGATCGCGGCGCGGGTGCTCGCTCCGAGCGCGATGTCCGGGCGCTTGCGGGTCGCTTCGACGATTTCCAGCACATAGTCCGCGATCGAATCGGTGACGGCCACGGCCCGGGTCTTTTCCTGCAGGATCGTCACGTCGCGGGCGTGCAAGACGGATTGAAGTTGATCGACCGGCTCGCCATCGCGATGTTGCCGGAGCAGATCGCGCTCGGCAGGCCGATCCGGGTAGCCCATCTCGGTCCGGAGCAGGAATCGATCGAGCTGACTTTCGGGCAGCGGGTAAGTGCCTTCGAACTCGTACGGGTTCTGTGTGGCGATCACGAAGAACGGCGGGCCGAGCCGGCGCGTCTCGCCGTCCATCGAAACCTGGCGTTCGCCCATCGCTTCGAGCAGGGCCGACTGCGTTCGCGGTGTGGCCCGGTTTACTTCGTCGGCGAGGACCACTTGCGCGAACAGCGGGCCCGGCAGAAAACGGAACTCGCCGCTCGGCTGATGGAAGACGCTGGTTCCGAGCAAGTCGGCCGGCAGCAGGTCGGGGGTGAACTGCACGCGGCGAAACGTGCAATCGATGCTGCGCGCGAGCGCCTTGGCGAGCAACGTCTTGCCAACGCCCGGCACATCTTCGAGGAGCAAATGCCCGTCGGCCAGGAGCGCGATCAGCGCCAGCCGAATGACCTCGGGTTTGCCGAGTACCACGGAAGCCACGTTGTCGTGAAGCTTTTTCAAGTCCGCGGACGCGGATGCATCAATCCCCATCGAGTCCCCGTCGAGTACGGCGCGTGCGAGTCGTGTTGGGAAAGGTATAGGTACGGCCGGCCCGGATTTCTCGCCGTTTGTTGGCGGCCAGTCGCACGTGATGCGGACAACGCGATCGGGGCGGCTCGTCTCGCCCCACGATAAAGCCATGTCTTGGCCCGCAACCGGCTTTATCTCGAAGCCCTGTCCACATAGACTGTTCGCGGCCGTGCTGGCCGGGGACCAAATCGCCCAGGACCGCAACCGACGCGCCAGGCGGTCCCACGCCAAACGCACCCGCCAATTGCCGAGAAAACGCGGCGAACGACTCACCAAAGTCGCTCGATGCCACCGAGGGGTTAGCGCTGTCGGTCGAAACGATTCTCGTTGAATCGCCAGACCCGGTTTTTGGTTGGAATATCGCGAACATGCCGAGAGGGACCGCTGTCGTTTACGGAAGCCAAGGGAAAACTTGTCCCGCGTGCCGCGAGTTGCCATAAAACAAGGTGTCAGGCTTCGGAGGCGTAGCTCAGTTGGTAGAGCAACAGACTTTTAATCTGTTGGTCCTGGGTTCGAGTCCCAGCGCCTTCATTTGTCCTAAAGTCCTTTGGCTGAGCGGTTTTCCGCTTCCACTTCGACGGTCGGAGTGTGCGGCCTACGAACGGTAAACGCCGGTAATTTACCGGCTACCGGGGTCGCATCCGATGATTCGAG
>JANLUE010001032.1:0-3029 GCA_031363325.1 Gemmataceae bacterium | reverse complement strand
ACGTCGATCGTCGAACTCTTCGCCCGGCACGATCGCCCGAAAGATCGTCCGGCATTTCGTACACCGGACTTTCATGCCGATCGCGGCCGCCTGGACGGGGAACGTCGCATCGCATTCGGGGCAGGACATGTCGATTGGCATGGAGGGCCTCGGCTCGAAGGCACGCTGGCGGTAACTGTAAGTTTACTCGCGATCGGCCCGCTCCGCCATTCCATGTCGTTCGCCACGGCCTTAACTTGGTACAGATCGCGCGACGCGCTCCATAACCTCCCGTGATTCGATCACTACCCTTCCTGATGCGGCGCGTCGTCGAAGCGCGCGCGACCCAAGCCAAAACGTCGCGGTTGATCGGTTGACATACGACCAAAGCCCATAACTCAAGGACGTGAATCCGACACAAAACGCATGGCTCGAAGCCTTGACGGTTTTGGTTCTCAGACCAACGGTCTGAGATTGTTGAGCCCAGGGCAAGATGGCGAAGCCATCGCCGACCTGGGTGAAGCCCGCGAGTGCGAATGGATTCAGACTGAAAGTCTGGGATACGAACTTGAGACGAGCAAAGCATTGGGGCTGAACTATCTCAGGCTTTCAGCCTGAAGTGCCCAGGATTTGGCGGGCGTGACCCAGGGCGGCGATGGCTTCGCCATATTGCCCTGGGCTCAACAATCTCAGACCGTTGGTCTGAGAACCAATTCCAGGCCGCATCGACAGCGCGGGTTTAAGTTATGGGCCATGGACTTGATTCGCTCCGCTCGCCGTCGGGTCGGGGTTGTGTAGCACCGCGTCCGTTTGTTTGTGGCGATAGGCGTGAATCGCTTCGCGGTATTTCGGTTCTTTCACGCCAAGAATCGTGGTCGCGAGGAGGGCCGCGTTAATCGCGCCGGCTTTGCCGATCGCGAGCGTGCCGACCGGGATTCCAGCCGGCATCTGCACGATCGAGAGGAGGGAATCGACGCCGCGCAGGACGGCCGATTCGACGGGGACCCCGAGTACCGGTAGGGCTGTCTTCGCGGCCGCCATCCCGGGCAAATGGGCCGCCCCGCCGGCCCCGGCAATGATCACTTGCAGCCCACGCGACTCGGCCGTGCCGGCGTACTCGAAGAGCAAGTCCGGCGTGCGATGGGCCGACACGACTCGCACTTCGTAGGGCACGCCGAGCCCGTCGAGGGTCGTCGCCGCGTGGGCGAGCGTCTCCCAGTCCGACTTCGAGCCCATGATGATTCCGACCAGCGCAGACATCGGCCGCCCTCCGGGAACCTCGTTGGTATACTCCCCGAACGATGACTCCGCGGATCGAAAACGCCCCGTACCTGGCGCACCGGCACGGCCAACTGACGATCGAGGGTTGGTCGCGGGCCGGCATCCATAGCTATTGGCGCGTGCCGGAACTCAAGATCGGCTTCGATCTCGGTGGCCTGCCGTGGGACTGGACGGCCACGGGCCACTGGTTTATCTCGCACGCCCACCTCGATCACCTGGCCGCGCTGCCCGGCTTCCTCGCCCGCCGAGCCATGCTGAAGTTCACGCCTCCGGTGATCCACGTCCCGGTCGAGGTTGTGGCCGACGTGCGGGCGATGCTCGACGCTTGGGAACGACTCGATCGCGGTCGCCAAGAATGCACGTTGGTCGGGCTCGCTCCCGGCGATGCCGTTTCGCTCGATTCGACGCACGACGTGACCGCGTTCGCGACCGAGCACCCGGTCCCTTCGCGTGGCTACGTCGTTTGGGAACGCCGGCACAAATTGAAGGCCGAGTTCATTGGCCTGCCGAACGAACAACTCCGCGACCTTCGGCTAGCGGGCGAATTGCTCACGAACGAAGTGCGCGTGCCGCTCGTCTGCTACACGGGCGATACCGGGCCGGCGGGTCTGGACGCGGAGCCGGCGGTCTATTCGGCGCAAGTCCTGATCGTCGAGATGAGCTTCGCCCGCCCGGATCAGGAGCGTGCGAAGATTCACCAGTACGGTCACTTGCACCTCGAAGACTTTGTCGAGCGCGCGGATCGATTTCAGAACGAACGGATCGTCGCGGGTCATCTCTCGAGTCGCGATGAGCCGGCGAGTTTCCTGGAGTTGGCCCGACAACGTTTGCCGCGTGAACTGAGCGAACGGATCGTGGTTTGGGGCGCGAGTTCGAGTGCCTTCCAGGTCGCCGTAGCGGGTCAATGACTGCCGCCCAACACGAAATGGCGAAGAACGGCTTCATGATTCCTCGCGTTCACGTGTCGCTCTAACCGGATGCCTTTGAGCAAAACTCTGAACGCCATCCATTCAATCCGCGAATCGTGTCGGCCATCTGTCAACCGTCATTTGACCATGCGCTGCGGCGGACCGCGCCAGCGGTCCTCGCGAGGCCGGGGTCGGGGCGACGTCACGCCGTCGGATTTGGCGGGCGCAGCCCTGCTTCGGTCAGAGACCGACATCAGAATTCACTTGCAATCCGGGCGTGGGATCGCGAACATTTGCCGAACGCCGAATTCATGGGGTTGGCCGATGTCTCACTCCTACACCAATTTGCTCTATCACATTGTGTTCGCCACCAAGAATCGACAACCCTGGTTGCACTCCGATTTTCGGCCGGATTTGTATTCGAACATCGAGATCTCCGTTCGAGATCAAGGTGGAATTCCAATGGCCGTTGGTGGAGTCGAGGACCACGTGCATTTGCTCGCCAAGCTCCGACCAGACCGGGCGATTTCCGATGTCATTTCGTCGATCAAGTCTCGATCGAGTGGTTGGATTCACCGAGAGATTCCGACGCTCGAACAGTTTGCCTGGCAGACCGGATACGGCGCATTTACGCTTGGCCCATCGGCCACTCCCGGCGTCACAAGCTATATCCGGCACCAGGTTGAGCGCCATTGCCGTGAGACGTACGAGTTTGAATTCCGCGCGATGCTCCGCGCGGCCGGTTTCGACGAACACGATGCCGAATATTGGGAGTGATGATTGTGGGCTACGCCCCCAAATCCGACGGTGCGATGTCGCCCCGACCCCGGCCTCGCGAGGACCGCTGGCGCGGTCCGCCGC
>JANLUE010001030.1:0-5138 GCA_031363325.1 Gemmataceae bacterium | reverse complement strand
TCGTCGGACGATCCGAAACATCAAGATGTCTCCTTCTTGAGGGGATCAAACAATCAGGCCCGGGCAACTCAGCCACCCGGAACCCATACACCGGACCATCCGGCATGAGTCAAAACGGCCTTTGGGCCACGCGCGAAGCGTGTGGCCGGCCGATGTATTAGCCCGTTCGGGCGACGCCATTAGCGCGGTCGCGCGAGCGGGTACTTTTCGATTTCAGTTCACAGAGGGCGGCGGGGTATTACTGTGACCATTAGGAGAGATTCGGGCCAGCACATCCTTAACGCCCGGGAGCTGGAAATAATGGATCGCTCCTGGACGCAAGCCAATCCTTGTGATTGAGTGACGAATATCCTGCACCCGTCGCTCAATTTTCCTTCGACTCGGATAATCTAGCTATACAACACCACCCCTACAACTCCGGTCTCGGGATTTTTCAGACTTATTCCGCTGGATGAATCACCTTCCGCGTCCCTCACTCACTCGTCTCAGGTCCCGCAACACGAGTCTCTTCGCCTCGTCAAGGCGCAAAAAACCTCTGGCGTTCGGTTTTCTCGGCTCCGGACACAACTCCGCGACTCTCCGACGAGCGAACACGGTGCCAAGTTCCAGAAATTGCGGCAATCCGAAGGATCGTTACGCCCGGATCTGAGCGGCGGTATTATCGGATGTTGAGTCAAGGGCAATTCCAGAGCGATGTGGCCGGGCCGCCATTCGACAGCTGACATGCCTGCCAATACTTGGCTGGCTTCATGCACAACACTCTGAAGTTCGGAGATTCTTCGGCATCCGGCCGCTTGTTTCGCCGCGGACCGGTTCTCAATTCAATCCGTGTATTTGCTGGCACATGAGTTTGCCAATTGATTGGAATTCGATGAGACCAGGACCGATGACCCGTGGGATAAGCAATTGGCTGCCAGGCGAATCAGCAACAGACGCCTCCATTGATGCCGCCCTTCGATTTTCAATTCTGTAAACGAAGTGTAAACCGTGTTACCGAATTGAGTCGTGAGCGCAACTCGTTCGCGCCAACTCCTTGGACTTTCGGCACCGCGCTTTCCGGCACGGCGATTTCCAGATCGTCTCGTTCGTACATTTCGTTCGACCTTACCTGACCGAACACGCCAAATCTGATAAGGGAAACGGATAGCCCCCCGGAGGCCCCATGGGCCCGGATCCCATCGTCGAAACTCTCGCCGTTCCCGCCGAAGTCGGCGGGCGGACAACGTCGCTGCCCGCGCAGCCAGTTGGGCCAGTGCACGCCCCGAGCGTCGCGGGGTACGAACTGCTCGCCGAGATCGGTCGCGGTGGGATGGGCGTCGTCTATCGCGCCCGGCAACTCTCACTCAATCGCATCGTCGCGCTGAAAGTCATCCTGGCCGGCGAGCACGCCAGCCCGGCCGCTCGCTTGCGATTCCTCACCGAGGCCGAAGCGCTGGCGGGCATTCGGCACCCGAACGTCGTGCCCGTTTACGAATTCGGCACGGCCGGGGCGCAACCATTCTTCTCGATGGAGTTGCTTGAAGGGAACAGCCTCGTCGAGCGCTTGAACGGCACCGCGATGGCCCCGAACGCCGCGTCGGAGCTCGTGGAACAACTGGCCCGTGCCGTCGAAGCCTGTCATCAAGCGGGGATTGTGCATCGCGACCTGAAGCCGGCCAACGTGTTGTTCGGCGGGTCGGTACCAAAGATCACGGACTTCGGCCTCGCCAAGCGCGGCGATTCGAGCCTGACCGCGACGCAAGCGATCATGGGTACGCCGGCGTACATGGCCCCGGAACAGGCCGAGGGTCGAGCCCGCGACGTTGGCCCGGAAACCGACGTCTACTCCCTGGGGGCGATTCTCTACGAGTGTCTGACGGGTCGGGCGCCGTTCCAAGGCGAAACGGCGGCGCGGATTCTGGAACAGGTTCGCTCGAACGACCCCGAGTCGCCGCGACGAATTCAGCCGACGTTGCCGCGCGATCTGGAAACGGTTTGTCTGAAGTGTTTGGAAAAGGAACCGGCGAAGCGCTATCGCTCGGCGAGTGATCTGGCCGACGAACTCGCGCGCTTCCGGGACGGTCGGCCTGTCTCGGCACGTCCGGTCGGTCGCTTCGAGCGCGGCCTCCGGTGGGCGCGGCGAAACCCGACTCGGGCCGGACTCGTCGTCGCCCTGGCCGGCCTGATCCTGCTCGCGACGGTGACCGGCTTCGCGGTCTGGGCGGCCGTCACGATTTCCGATCGCAACGATCAACTGGCGAGCGCACTCGAATTGGCCAACACGTCCGAATCGAACTCGCGTCAGGCTCGCCTGGCCGAATCCGAGGCGCGAAAATCGGCCGAGGAGGCGCGAGCCAAGGAAGCCACGGCCCGGGAAGAACTCGAAAAGGTTGAGTACGTCAATCGCATCGACCTCGCCTATCGCGAATGGCGTTCGTCGAACCTGGACCGCGTTCGCGAACTCCTGAGCGGCGGTGGCGAAGCGCGCCGCGGCTGGGAATGGAACTACGTTCGCCGACTGTGCGAGCCGTATCCCGGCGCGTTGCTCGGTCATCGCAATACGATCGGGAGCATCGCGTACAGCCCGGATGGGCGATGGCTGGCTTCGACCGATGCGTTCGGCATTAAAGTTTGGAGCGTGGCGGGACGCGAGACGTTCGAGAGGTCGGGCGTGCAGATCCTGAACCACGTGGCCGTTTCGGATGGCGGCAAGCGCGTGGCCGGCTCGGGCCGAGGGTTCGTGTACGTCTTCGACACCGCGTCCCAAAAGGAACTCTACCGTCAGGCACATCCGGGGCCGATCGTCGATCGACCGATCGCCTTGAGCGCGGACGGAACGCGACTCGCCGTGGCCGGGCCGGGCGTGCGCCTCCTGGACCTGTCGGTCGACCCGCCCAAATCGATTCCACTGGAAAACCCGCCACCCGATGGCGACGAAGCGTTCGCGGGCGTGTCGTTGAGTTCGGATGGTCGCTATCTGGCAGCCGCCCGGCCTCGAAACCTTTGGGCGTGGAACGCTCGGACCGGCCAGCGCCTGCCCGACGCGCCGGCCGACCGGAACGCCGGGCGAATTCACCAGGTCGCATTCCGATCGGACGGAGTGCTGTTCGTCGGTTCGGTCGATGGCCGCGTTCGGGCCCTGACCTATTCGCCGACGGGCGATGCGCCGCCGGATTCTCGCGATGCCGGCCGGATGCCCGGCCCGGTCGTGGGTTTCGCCATTGAATCCGGCTCGTTGGCAAAGGCCGTTTGGCATTCGGGGATTGCCGACCCCATGTCAAGCCGGGCGGAGCCCGCGTCGGCCGAAGCTGGGCCACGCGTCGAGATTCGCGCTCTCGAAGGAGCGGGCGAGGCGTCGATCGTCCTCGATCGCGGCCACAATCGCCGGATTCAATTGTTGGCGATCCGGCCCGACGGGCGCCAGGTCGCCACCGTGGACCGAGACTACGCGACGATCAAGCTCTGGGACGCGACGACATCGAAACCCGACTACGAAGCGCGTCGCGTTCAACTGGAAGCCCCCGCGACCGACCTGGCCGTTTCGGCGAACGGTCGCTTCGCGGTCAGTTGGGCCGAGGACCGCAGCCCACGCGTCTGGAACGTCGACAACGGCCGACCCGTCACGGTGACGCTCCCCGTGCATCGCCGCTGCAAGGCCGCGCATCTTTCCGACGATTACAGGACGCTGATCACGGCCGACGCCGAGTTGAGTGGCAACCTCGTGATTCGCACCTTTGAATTGCCGGCCGGAAAGCAGATTCGCGAAGCGCGACGAATCAAAGGATATGGGGGCGAACCGATTCGCTTCTCGCGCGATGGTCGCAAGCTCCTCATCGAACAGGTTCGGTGGGGCACCACCGATCGCAAGCCATCCGACCTGCCCGGCGAATTCAAAATCGCGGGACCGCCACCCGTCGACGCCGACCCCAAGTCCGATTGGGGGCACGGCGAATGGCCGAAGCTCACGGCAACGGTGATCAATGGTGCGACCGGAAACACGTTGGTCGTCACGCCGGCCGTCGTTTCCAAGAACCGATTCCATTTCACGGCCGACGGGTCGGGGGTCGCCATTGAGGCTCAGAGTCGCTTGCGAATTTGGGACAGCACGTCGGGTGTGGAGCGCAAGGCACCAACGGAACGCTTTCGCGGCCAGGTCACGGTTGCACCCGACGGGACCGTCGCCGTGTGGACCGAAAACGCCGTGGAATTCGTCCGGCCGGGCCGAACGCCGTTCACCATCCCGCCACGGACCGCGTGCCGCGGCGTCGACCTCAGTCCGGACGGCCGCCGTGCCGTCATGACGGTTGGTTCCGGCGCGCAAATCTGGGACACGGACACCGGTCGAATGACCATGGAATTGGCCCCCGGCGATTTCCTTCGATCGGCCTGGTTCTCGACGGACGGCACGCGCGTGATCGCCGTGACCGCTCCAGCGGTGCAATTCGCCGGCTTCAACTCACCCGGCGCGATGAAAGTGCACGTCTACGATGGGCGGCCGCTTGAGTGACCGACCGGTACTGGACTAATGTGGATTTCGATTTGAGTTGATCGCGTCAGCAGTCATGATCCACAGAACTGCTGACTCGACTGACTTGGCATGCCACTCGAATGGAACCTTCCCGACTCGCACTCGCTGGCTCAAATCACCGAGTTGAGCATCTGGGCCAATTCGGCTTCGCCGCGGAGGCCGGTGACCGATTGGACTGGGGTGGCGCTGCCCTTGAAGACCATGATCCGCGGGATGCTGCTGATCCCATACTGGGCCGCGATATCGCCGTTTTCGTCGACGTTCAGCTTCCCGACTTTCACCTTGCCGGCGAACTGATCGGCGAGCTTGTCGACGATCGGCCCAAGGGCCCGGCACGGGCCGCACCAGGGGGCCCAGAAATCGACGAGGACCGGCATGCCGGCATCAATGACTTCGGCCTGCCAGTTGTCGGTCCCGAATTCGTGTACGTTGGGGCTGGCCATCGGTGGCTCCTGATTTTTTGAGGCCGGCGGGGCGAATCGACCGTGACGGTACGTTGTATGTCCGGTCGGCCCGGCCGTTACATTTCAGCCAACAACCGTTCGATGCGCCGGCCAGGAAAAGGGTTCGCCTCCGACTTTCTTGTCGCTCAGACCCCGGCCTCGCGAGGACCGCTGGCGCGGTCCGCCGC
>JANLUE010001001.1:0-9691 GCA_031363325.1 Gemmataceae bacterium | reverse complement strand
GACAGTTCGCTCATGCCGAACACCGCGTTCGCCAGTCGATACAACCTGGAACTGATCGAAGACTTCCAGCGACGCTGGCGGGCCGACCCGTCGTCCGTCGACGAGCGTTGGCAGGCCTTCTTCGAGGGGTTCGAACTCGCGGGCCGAAGTCCGGCGCCGGCGGGCGGGGCCGACACGTCGCAGACGGCCGTCGTGCGGACGGTCTTTCGCTACCGCTATCTCGGCCACCTCCAGGCGCATCTCGATCCGCTCTCTGATCGGCCAGCCCGGCATCCCTACCTGGGGCTCGATGAAATCGGCCTCGCCGAGTCGGACCTCGATCGCGTGTTCGATTGCTCGGCCTTCGCCGACCTCGGCCAGGCGTCGTTGCGTGAACTGATCTCGGCACTCGAGCAAACCTACTGCGGCACGGTCGGCGTCGAGTACATGCATGTGCTCGATACGCCGGCCCGCGAGTGGATTCAGAAGCGGCTCGAACCTCGGCGGATGCGGCCGGACCTCTCGACCCGGCAGAAGCTTCGCACGTTGATGACGCTGCACTACGCCGAGTTGTTCGAGCGATTCCTGCACACCCGCTATCAGGGCCAGAAGCGGTTCGGGCTCGAGGGCGCCGAGACGCTGATCTCGATCCTGGACGCGATCGTCGAAAAGGCCCCCTCCCTCGGCGTCAAGGAGTTCGTGCTCGGCATGGCCCATCGCGGCCGGTTGAACGTGCTCGCCAATGTTCTCCGCAAGCCGTACCAGCAAATCTTCGCCGAGTTCGAGGACAACTTCCTGGCCGACTCGATCGATGGCGACGGCGATGTCAAATACCACCTGGGTTTCTCGAGCGATGTGCAGACGGCCGGCGGGGCGATGGTTCATTTGTCGCTGACGCCGAACCCATCGCACCTCGAAGCGGTAAACCCCGTGGTCGAAGGTCGCACGCGGGCCAAGCAACGGGCGCACGGCGATACGCAACGCGTCCAGGGCGTGCCGCTCCTGATCCACGGCGACGCGGCCTTCGCGGGGCAAGGCATCGTCGCCGAAACGTTGAACCTCGCGAACCTCGAAGGCTACACGACCGGCGGGACGATTCACTTGATCGTCAACAATCAGATCGGCTTCACGACGGCACCGAGCGATGCCCGTTCGAGCACGTATTGCACCGACGTGGCCAAGTTGATTCAGGCCCCAATCTTCCACATCAACGGCGAAGACCCGGAGGCGTGCGTCTATCTCGCGGAGCTGGCGCTCGAGTTCCGCCAAACGTTCCGACGCGATGTTGTGATCGACATGTACTGCTACCGGAAGCACGGCCACAACGAAGGCGACGAGCCGGCGTTCACGCAGCCGCTCATGTACCAGAAGATCAAGAACCACCCCTCGGTCTCCACGGTCTATACGGAGAAACTGATCGGCGACGGCACGCTGAAGCGCGAGGAGGGAGAGGAATTGCAACGGCAGTTTCAGGCCAAACTCGATGCCGCTCAGAAGGAGATGCGCGAAGGACCGCCGGGCAAACGGGGCATGCGTTCCTTCAGCGGTATCTGGAATCGCTTGCAGCCAAAGTATCGGGGCGATGGCGCGCCGACCTCGGTCGCGCGGCCAGCGCTCGATCGCGTGATCGATCACCTCACGACCGTGCCGGACGGGGTCACGGTCAACTCGAAGGTGACCGATCTGCTGAAGCGGCGTCGGGACGCGGTCCACGCTGGCCAGGGCATCGACTGGGCGACCGCTGAGTCGCTCGCGTTTGGCACGTTGCTCATCGAAGGGTCGAGTATCCGCTTGACGGGCCAGGACACACGGCGTGGCACCTTCAGCCAACGGCATGCGACTTTCACGGACATCGCGACGGGTGCCCGCCATGTGCCGCTCAAGGGACTTGCCCAGGGGTCGAATTACTTCGCCGTCTACGACAGTTCCTTGAGTGAAGAGGCGGTCCTCGGGTTCGAGTTCGGCTTCTCGCTCGACGCGCCGACGGCCCTGGTCCTGTGGGAAGCCCAGTTCGGCGACTTCGCGAACGGCGCCCAGAACATCATCGATCAGTTCATCATTTGCTCTGAATCGAAGTGGCAGCGCTCGAGCGGACTCGTGATGCTCCTGCCGCACGGTTACGAGGGCCAGGGCCCGGAACACTCGTCCGCCCGGCTCGAACGCTTCCTGCAATCGTGCGCCGAGGACAACATCCAGGTTTGCAACCTGACGACGCCTGGGCAATATTTCCACGCCTTGCGTCGTCAGTTGAAGCGAGACTTCCGCAAGCCGTTGATCGTCATGACGCCGAAGAGCCTGTTGCGCCACAAGGACTGCGTCTCGACCGCCGAGGATCTCACCGGCCTCGGTTTCCGCGAGGTGATCGACGACGCGGCCGTTCGACCCGAGCGAACTCGCCGCGTCGTGCTGTGTAGCGGCAAGGTCTACTACGACTTGCTCGAAAAGCGCAAGGCCGACGATGTCGCGATCGTGCGGCTCGAACAGTTCTACCCATTCCCGGTCGAACAGTTACTGATGGCGTTGACTCGCTATCGCAAGGCTGAGGTCGTGTGGGCGCAGGAAGAATCGCAGAACATGGGCGGCTGGTCGTTCGTCGAGCCCCGGCTTCGCGGTCTCGGTTATTCGCCCGCCTACGTGGGCCGCGATGCGAGCGCGTCGCCGGCCGTCGGGTCGCTCAAGATCCATCAACGCGAACAGGCCGAGCTGGTCGAAGCAGCCCTCAATGGAACGGCCGGGCCGTACCTGGTCGGCTCGCGTCGAGCACAGTCGCGCAACGAAGCCCCCCTCTTGCCGCAGCGGAGTTGAGCATGCCCGTGGACATCAAGGTTCCGACCGTCGGCGAGTCGATCACGGAAGGCCGCATCGCGCGCTGGCTGAAGCCGGACGGAGCGGCCGTCCGCCGCGACGAGGTCGTGTGCGAACTCGAGACGGACAAGGCGACGGCCGAGGTCGTGGCCCCGGCCGACGGCACGCTGAAACATGGCGCGAAGGAAGGCGACACCGTCTTGATCGGCGCGACGATCGGTTCCATCGACTCGGCCGGCTCGCCCGTGCCAACGAAGATTCCGCCATCAGGGAGTTATCCCAAGGTTCAAACAGTCGCCGCTTCCGAAAAGAAAGTTCCCGTCCTGATGCCGTCCGCCCGGCGAGCTGCCGAAGAGGCTGGCGTCGATCCATCGACGTTGACCGGCACCGGTCGCGGGGGGCGAATCTTGAAGGAAGACGTGCCGGCGAGTATTTCCAGGCCCGTTCCGAACGGAACCCCGCCGACAACCAAGCCGACTCGACCAGTTGAAGAGCCGCCCCCGTTTGCGAAGGCGGTCGAAGTCCCACCGTCCGGCGAACGCGAAACGCGAACGCGGATGACCGGCATCCGCCAGCGGATCGCCGAGCGGCTCGTGCAATCGCAGCAATCGACGGCGACGCTCACGACCTTCAACGAAGCGGACCTGTCGGCCGTCATGGCGCTGCGCGAGAAGTTCAAGGACAAGTTCAAAGAGAAGAACGGCGTGGGCCTGGGGTTCATGTCGTTCTTCGTGAAGGCGGCCGTCGAGGCGTTGAAGGTGTTCCCCAATGTGAACGCCCGGATCGACGGCGGGGACGTGGTTCAGCAGCACTTCTACGACATCGGCGTGGCGGTCAGCACGGAGCGCGGCCTCATGGTCCCGATCCTGCGCGACGCCGACCAGTTGTCCTTCGCCGCGATCGAGAAGCGAATTGGCGAGCTGGCGATCAAGGCCCGCGACGGCAAGATCGCGGTTGGCGACCTCCAGGGCGGGACGTTCACGATCACGAACGGCGGCATCTTCGGCTCGCTGCTCTCGACGCCGATCCTGAACCCACCCCAGTCCGCGATCCTCGGCATGCACACGATCCAGAAACGCCCCGTCGCGATCAACGACCAGGTCGTGATTCGACCGATGATGTACCTCGCCCTGAGCTACGACCACCGCCTCATCGACGGCCGCGAAGCGGTGCAGTTCCTGGTGCGAATCAAAGACTGCATCGAAGCCCCGGAGCGATTGCTGTTGGAAGTTTGAGGCGAGCGGAGCGACATCAGCCGCCCAGAAGTTTCTGTCGTTCGGTCAAGACCATCATGCGATGCACGCAGCGATCGAGTCCGTTTTCGCGATCGAAATCGGCTCGGTTTCGGGCAATCCGGCCGTGAAGAACCAGCCGCTATTTCGCCGGGACTTCACGCCCGAGCTTCTTCAACACGGCTTGCATGTCGTCCCAGACGAACTTTTTGTTGTCCGGGCTGCGGCCGGGGAGCAAGTTGGCCGGGTGGAACGTGCACATCACCGGCGTGCCGCGATAGTCCTGCCATTGGCCACGCAGGCGCGTGATTCCGGTCGTCGTGCCGAGGAGGTTCTGGGCGGCCACGCCGCCCCAACAACAAATGATCTTGGGCCGAACCAGTTCGATCGTTTGGTCCAGGTATTCGCGGCAGTTGGCGCATTCGTCGGGCTTCGGAGTGCGATTGCCCGGCGGGCGACAACGGAGAATATTGCAAATGAAGATCTGTTCGCGACGCATCCCCATGGCCGAGATGATTCGGTTCAGCAGTTGCCCGGCCTCGCCGACGAACGGCTCGCCTTGGCGATCTTCGTCGCCGCCCGGCGCTTCGCCCAGGAAGCACAACTCGGGATCGATCGGCCCGACGCCGAAGACCGTTTGCGTTCGGGTGGCCGCGAGTTCCGGGCAACGCGTGCACTGCTTGACGCGGTCCGCCAGAACGGTCAGCTCTTGGCGGCGCGAGTCGGCGACGTTCACTTCGACGACCGGTGCGGCCGGCGCTCCGATCTTCGGCGGCGCCGTGACGCGCGGCAGCCACTCGACGCCGGCGGCCGACAGGCCGGCGAGGTGGGCCTTCAATTGTTCGTTCAGTTCGATCAACGCAACTCGCCTTCTTCGATCTGGACCCGCGCATAGAGATCGCACATCGGAATCCGGATTGGAACGGTGGCGAACTCGAACACGCCGTCCGGGTCGGCGAACTTGGTCAGAACCCACGTCTCATCGGGCTGGCGGACGAATCGTTCAACCTGCTTGCGATCCTGCGAAACGAGCACGTACTCGCGGACCGATGGCAATTGCTGATAGTGCCCGAACTTCGCGCCGCGATCGTAGCGCTCGGTCGAGGGGGAGAGGATTTCGACGACGACTTGCGCATTCACAAGTGTGTCTTGATCTTCGGAGTCGTATTCCGGCTGTCCGCACACAATCACAAGATCGGGGTAGGTGTAGAGGCCGGTCCGGTCGATCTTGAGCCGTTGATCGGTCGACCAGATTTGACAGGCCCCGCCCTTCATGCGCGTGCCAGCCTCGACCACGAGGTTCGTCGACAGCGTGTTGTGTGCTTTGCTCGCCCCCGCCATCGCGAACGTTTCGCCGCGGAAGTATTCGCTTCGGAACGCGGCGGCACGTTCGCTGTCGAGGTATTCGGCCGTGGAGAGTTTGCGTTTCGGAACGGCGGACATGGCGACTCCTCCCGAGTTCAATTCTACAACCGGGGCCGGTCGTGATAGAATCCCCGCATCCCTCCTTCGTGAAAGGCCATCATGGATCGTCGTGACTTCCTGGCCGGGTCGGCGTTGACCTTTGGCCTGATCGAGATGCTCTGGGCTCGCGATCTGTTCGCGGCCGACATCAAGCCGGTCCTCGATCAATGGTTCCGCGACCTCAACACGCTGGGCAAGGACCTGAAGGGGCAGAAACTCAAGGACACCGAGTTCCAGGCCAAGATGGAGGAGCTTTACAAGAAGGTTGACCTCGCCGAGTTGACCAAGTTCATCAATCTCGATGGCCTCGTCGAGAAAGTGAAGCTACCCGCCAACGGGGCCTTCAGCGCGAGCTTCGACCTCGAGAAGAAGGTGGAGGGGCTGGGGTCGCTGACGTTCGGCAAGCAGATTTTCTGCCTGAAGAAGGACCGGGCCGTCGTCCCGCACGGGCACACGAACATGTGCACCGGGTTCATCGTGCTGAAGGGTTCGTTCCGCGGTCGGCACTACGATCGACTCGAAACGAAGGCCGAGCACTACATCATCAAGCCGACGATCGACCGCGAATTCAAGCCGGGCGCACTGTCGACGATCTCGGACCACAAGGACAACATTCACTGGTTCCAGTGCACGGCCGACGCGGGTTACATCTTCAACGCCCACTTCACGAGCTACGATCCGACGATCAAGGATTCGTCGGGCCGGCTGTACCTCGACCCCGACGGCGAGAAGCTGTCTGGCGGCTTGATCAAGGCCCCGAAGATGAACTCGGGCGACTGCCACAAGAAGTACGGCTGAGTTCAGCCGCCTCGCTTCTTCGAACACGATCGACATCGCTACGCCGGCAAGGCCGCCTGGGTCGTGTCGATCGTCATGCCGGTCGGCAAGGCCGCCATGATCGCGGCTCGATTGATCGGCGTCGCGTTCAGGCCTCGTGCCTTGAAATCGCCGACGCGATAGTAGATTGCTTTCTTCGCACCGGTCTCCGTGTCCTTCAGGTCGGGCCGAATGACGGCCGTGTCGGGGATCGCGGGGAACAAAGTCAACAACCGCTTCATGTCCGACGGCGTCGTTTTGTAATGCCCCGTCTTCGCGGTCATTACGCAGACCTTGCCGGTCAGATCGACGATCCATTCGCCGGCGGCCGCGACGGGCAAGCCGCTCAGGAACGACGAATGGTGGAACGCGCCGTAAACGTGCGAACTCGAATAGAGCGGATGGAGCCCGTTGAGGTCGGGCAGCCCACAGACCCAGATCGCCCAGCCCAGCCCCGAAAACTCGGTCTTGCGATCCTTGGTCGTGAAGACCCGATCATTCAGATAGTGCAATTTGCCCGTGTCGAAGTAGAGCTCGCAGTCCGCGAGCGGATCCGAGTTCGCGCGATAGGCCACCTTCCGATTGGCGTCGGTTCCGAGTCCAGCGCCAACCAACAGAGTCGAGGCGGCCGGCGATTGCAGCCAGTCGAAGAACGGCACGGGAGCGCCGTTCGCCACAGGTCGTAGGAGCAACCACTGTTCGTACATCTGCGAAAGGACCCAGCCCGGGCGATGGTTGGTATCGATGCGCTCGAGCCAATAGCTCCGGGTCTTCTTGTTGATCAGTTTCCAGTCGGCCGGTGCCGTGAGGCTGCGAGCCCCAAGCAGTTCCATTTCGAGTGCGATCGCCTCGATTAGACCTTTGAGGCAGTCCCATCTCTTCACGCGTTTTGTGTTCGCGTCCTGGACGCAGTCCTTGGCCCACTTGGACGTCATGTATTGCGCGGCGTTATGCAGGATGTAGTCGAGCCGACCGACTCGCGAGAGCGTGTCCTGTGGCGAGAGCGCGTGCTTGGGCCGCCAACTCGAATTGTAACTCGACACCTCGGTCCAGATCTCCGCGAGCAGCGAGTTCTTCGAGGTGTGAAAGCCCGCCCCCATCAGGCCATCGACCGGCAGTTTCGCCAGGCTCGCCGCCGTCTGGGCCTTGCCCTGGGCGATCCGCCGATCCCCGGCCGTGAGATCGTTGGCCTGACCTTCAAAGAACGCCTTGCTGGTTAAGATTGATGGCATGTTCGAAGCTCCGAGTGCGAAGGAGTGTTGATCCGCTCGAATCAAGTACCCCTCGACGAGTCCGAATCTGGCAGCGCTCGGGAAAATTTTCTGGAAGGTACTGTCGAGCTACGCAATTCGCTTCGTTCCTGCTTGCATCTCGAATTCCCGCCGGTTATCCTCTTCCCCATCGGAGGATACGCATGGCCGCTGGGGCGTGGTCGCTGGCGATGGAACTGTTCACACGGGGGAATGCCCTCTTCGTGTCGGAGCTTCGACGCCTGCAGGCGGCCGAACGGCTCGGTGATTTCGCCTCGAAGTGGTACGCCGATCCGCGGCCTTTCGCACGCCAAGCCTTGCTCGAATATCTGGCCCTTCCGCTAAGTTGCTATCGCCACGAGGCGCTCGTCAAACGTCTCTTCAAGCTGGCGGAAAAAGCGAACGACGACATCGTCATGGGGGCCTTTCTCGCAGCCTTCGATCGAACCATTCGCCGCGAGCGCCGCGATCTCAACCGGCACCGACACGAAGAGTTTGCCGATCGCGACAGCGCCAACGCGGCCATCGAACGGTGGGCCGACGAAGGGTACGAACTCGCCCGGGTCAGCGAGTGGTCCGGCCGCTTCCACGCTTTCGCGTCGAAGAACGTCGAGGCGATCACCGTTCCGGCGAATACGGTTATGCCGCGACCCGATAAGGCACGATGGAAACGCGAGACTACGGTCGCGGACTTCGTTCGCGATCGTTACGAACGCCGCTTCGTCCTGTTTTCGCTACCGACGCGACGATATCTGCGGCGTCGCGCCTGGCGGTACTTTCGTCGGCTCGGCGCGACCGATCCCACGCGCTATCTGCATGCCGCGCAGGATTTTCTAAAGCGCTACACCGATGCGGACACTGGCTCGGACCTCAACCTGCTCGACAACTGGGGCCTCGTGCACGCGTTGTTCTCGAACAGCCCAGCGTTGCGGAACACGGCCAAGGGTTGGGACTTCGTGGCCGATCGCTCGCTGAGCGACCTCGTGCCCGCCCCGCGCTTCGAGCAGATCTGGCGCGACCATCCGCATTCGCTGTTCGACATTTTGCTCGGTGCCCCATCGCGCGTCGTTCGCCAATGGGCCCTCTGGCTGTTGCGAACGCATCACGACGCCTGGCTGGCCGCCCGGCCAATCACGACGCTCCTGCGACTCATCGATCATGCCGAACCAGAGTTGGCGAACCTCGGCTTCGACTTGCTCGAACGCGCTGAGCATCTCGAAGACGTACCGATTGAAGAATGGCTGTTGCGACTCAACGGCGACAACTTCGAGACGCTGACTCGCCTCGCGAGTTTGCTCGCGCGCAAGTTCGACGCCAACCGTATGCCGGTCGACGACGCGCTTCGGCTGGCCGGGTTCCGCTCCAAGCCCGTCGCCGAGTTCGGGCTCGGCATCCTCAAACAACGGACCTTCACCGAACGGGACACTCCGGTTCTGCTCCCCCTGGTGCAGGCCGAATGCGAGGCCATGCGGCCCGAGATTGCTCGCTGGCTGCGTGGCACGCTCGAGTCGTTCGGCGAACCGCAGTCGGCCTGGGTGATCGAGTTCCTCGATAGCAAACATCGCGATGTTCGGGCCGCGGGCTGGGAGTGGTTGAACGGCTCGCCACTGGCGAACGACCCGGCGATCTGGCAACGCCTGACCGAATCGCCGTACGACGACCTGCGTGGCCCGTTGGTCGAGCAATTGCAAACGCGGGTCGCTTCGGCCGATCGCGATTCGATTCAACGGCTGTGGGCGAACGTGTTGTTGAACGTCGCCCGCGGTGGGCGTTACAAGCCGGGCATCGTGGCCCAGGTCTCGAGTCGACTCGCCGACCATCCGGCCGAGGCGGATCGCCTGTTGCCGTTGTTGGCCGTCGCGGTGCGATCGTTGCGCGGACCGGAGTTCCGGGCCGGGCTCGTGGGAATCGTGTCGCTGGTCGAACGTCAGCCGGAACTGTTGCCGATCGTTCGGCAGAAGTTCCCCGAGTTGGAGTTTTGAACGTACAAAGGAGGCACATCGTCGCGGGAGCCGATCGGGCCGAGACCGCAGTGCTCTGGCGTTCCGCCAGGGTGAGAGGTTTCTTTCCCATTCGTCCCCGAGGTCGTTACTCTTGGGCCGGGCAGCCCGGCCACGTGACCAAGCTGAAGCGACAAGTCCCGGC
>JANLUE010000993.1:0-1350 GCA_031363325.1 Gemmataceae bacterium | reverse complement strand
CGCGCTCGGCTAGCGCCTCGCGGCTAACAACTCTTGATGTCTTTGACTTATCGTACACTGCCCATCCCGACCCTTCCCACCTTTATTCCGCCATGCTCACTCGACGATCCTTCTTCGGCACGGCCGCGTCCGCCCTGGCCGCCCCACTGTTTGCCGCGCCGACGGCCAAGAAAAAGCTCGCGGTCGTCACCAATATCTGGAACTACCGCAGTCACGCCTGGCACATGGCCGAGCGATTTCTGCACGGCTACCCGATCAACGGCGTCTGGCATCGGCCGCCGTTCGAGCTCGTGTCGGCCTACGTCGATCAGACCCCCGAGGGGGACCTCAGCCGTGGTCGGGCCAAGGAGTTCGGATTCAAGATTTACTCGACCGTGGCCGAAGCGCTGCGACTGGGCGGTGACAAACTCGGCGTTGACGCGGTCCTCGTGATCGGCGAACACGGCAAGTACACGATCAACGAGCTCGGCCAGACGCAGTACCCGCGCTACGAATACTTCAAGCAAATCACCGACGTGTACGCGAAGGACGGCCGGACCGCGCCGGTGTTCAACGATAAACACCTGTCGTGGAAATGGGAATTCGCCAAGGAGATGGTCGACATCTCACGGCGAATGAAGTTCGGTTTCTGTGCCGGTTCGTCCTTGCCGGTCACGTGGCGGATGCCGGCCATTGACTTCCCGCACGGAGCCGAGGCGACGGAGGTCCTGGGCGTCGCGCATGGGCCGCTCGACATTTACGACTTCCATGCTTTGGAAATGGTGCAGTGCCTGGCCGAGCGCCGCAAGGGCGGCGAGACGGGGATATCCGCTGTGCAAGTGATTCGCGGCGACGCGGTCTGGAAGGCGATGGCCGAGCGGGCTTGGGATCCCGCCCTGTTCGAGGCGTGCCTCGCTCGCAGTCAAACACTCAAACAACCCGAGTCGTTCAGCCATCGCTATCCGACGAACGAACAGATGCGAACGTGGGTGAAAGACCCGATCGCTTATCGCATCGAGTACGTCGATGGCCTCAAGGCGACGATGTTGCTCCTCAACGGATTGACGGAAGATTTCCTGTTCGCCGCCCGAATCAAGGGCGAGAAGGAACCGATCTCGACGCTCTTTTATCTGCCGCCGAACCCGAACGTTACTTACTCGGCCGCGCTGATGTCGAAGGCCGAGGAGACGTTCGCGACCGGCGTGGCCCCGTATCCGGTCGAACGCACCTTGCTCACTAGCGGCCTCGTCGCAGCCGGATTGAAATCGCTGAAAGAGGGAAAGCGCCTGGAAACCCCGCACCTGGCGGCCGTGAAGTACGTAGTGAAGAAGGAGTCGACGTTCGCGCGGGAGTGAGGCGGGCCGTGAGCGT
>JANLUE010000991.1:0-11448 GCA_031363325.1 Gemmataceae bacterium | reverse complement strand
CACGGCTCGGCCCTCCGCGAATTGTGCGACACGGCTCATTGTCCCCGAACGTCGCTGAAGTCGCAAGACATCAGAGCGCCTTCCAGACCTGTCTCATGATAAAAAGAAGTTGATCCGTGACGCGAAGACTTACGGGCGAAGAGAGTTGCCTGCGGGACTCGGCTTAAATCCTACCGCCGCGACTCAACGACAATCCCCGACCGTAACCCTTCAGCCTTCTGAACCGATTTTATCGGGCAGCGTGATGAGTTGGCCGGTGGCCATGTAGTTTCGCAGAGCCTGGGCCATCGTCGCCAGCGGTTCCAGGCCGCGGCGTTTCAGGGTGCGGAAGATCGTCATCAACACCGCACGTGTTTCGCAACCGCGTTCGCTCTGATTGCCGCTTCACCTTTTTTGGACCCATTGTTGGCGTCCGCCAGTTTGTTTAAGGCCACCAAATAATCCATCCACTGAAGGGCACGAGCGTTTAGCACGTGCCACTCCTCCGCCGCGATTGGCACCGACGGATCGTGGCCAGCGGCCAAATGGAGTGCCACACTTGGAGCCATGACCTTCACGTAAACATGCACGGCACCGGCCGATGGGTCGGAAAGTATCGCGTCCAAAAGTCGAAGCGCCAAGCCATATTCCTTATGCAACTCGCTCATGGCAAATCCGGCCAGTCCAAATCGCTCCGTGGTCGTCGTAATCCGGTCGCGACCCAACTTGACTTCCGGCAAGCGGCGAGCCCACTGCACTTCCTTTTCGCACTCGCCGACCCACTGTCCGGACGGCATGGACCACCCGGGTCGCTTGGCACCAATCTGGTGACCACTTTGCAACAGTGTCAAAGCCTCGGCATATTTGCCAACGGTTCGCAAGAGCTGGCCGAGATCGCACAGGGCCTCGGCGTAATCGGGCTTGTGTTTGATCGCATTGCGAAAGGCAGCCTCCGCGCCCGGCAAGTCGTTGCCATCCCGCACCAGTCGGCCAAGGTTGTAGTGAGCCTCGGCGAAGTCCGGCTTGGCTCGAGCGGCCGCGCGGAACTCGCTCAGAGCCGCGTCGAGTTGTTTCAATTGCTCGTACGTTTTCGCCAGTTCGAAATGAGCCAAAGCGTTGGTCGGATCGAGTCCGATGGCCGTGCGAAAGTCGTCGACGGCTCCTCGCCAATCACTCTGGTTCCGCTTGAACGGACCGGCCGTAATTCGCTGAGCGGCCGGGCTGTTGGATTTCAGCACAGCCTCGAACGCCTTGATCTGTTCCGAAGTTTCAGCCCAAAACGTTTGCCAGGCGGCACGCTCGGCGGCGGGCAATTTGGCAAGTTCCTTCGCTTCACGTATTGGCGTCAAGTGGGGAATGTTGGTCCAGGCGATGAGCTTTTGCACCGAGGCCCATTTGTCGGTACGCGTTGCTCCTTCGAATCGGCGAACCGTTTCGGTTCGCAAGTAGATCAAGTCGGCTCGAGCCTGTTCCCGGTATTTGGACCGGGCGGTTTCATCGAGTGCGACCGCGTCCGGCCCACGGCCCGTGCCCAGGCGAATCGCGGAAATGGGTACGACGGGAGTGTTACTCTGGCCGCCGAGGATCACCCACTTTAGTCCGGGATTCACCGCGAGTTGCTCATCCGTCCATTTCAAAGCCAATCGATCTTGATTGCGAAACCAGGCCAGGTAGATGAAATCCACCGTCTCGGATTTGCCCGGCTCCGGGGCGCGTCCCGCCCAATCCATGACTTGCACTTCGCCGAAGTTGCCGACCATCACGTTGGCGGGCTTCAGGTCGCGATGAATGACCCCTTTCGAGTGGGCGTAGGCGAGCGTCTGGCAGATTTGCTCGAAGACCTTGAGGAATCGACCGCGATCGACGGCCGGCGTCGACCGTTCGGAAAGCAAGGCCGCGAGCGTGCGACCCTTTACCAGCTTCATCGTGAAGTACGGACGGCCATCGGCGAATCGGCCAAGCTCGTAGACCGGCACGATGCCCGGGTGCTGCAATTGCCCGCCGACCTGGGCTTCCTCGACGAAGCGACGCTCGGCCGACTCGTGCCCCGCCAATTCCGCCTTCAAAACCTTGACGGCCAGGTCGCGACCGAGGTCGGGATCGCGACCTTTGAGAACGACCCCCATCCCACCGCGAGCGATTTCGCCGAGCAATTGGTATTGGCCGGCCCCGCCCTTCGGCATGTGGATCGAATCGGGCCGAACGACCGGCCCGCCATCGGACGGCTCGTCGCGAAGCATGGGCGGGGCCGACCAGCCGTGCCCAAAGGCGGCATCGGGGTTCGGGTCGTGATCGACCGTCGGCGGTTCGGATGCGGGGTGCGAGCGAGTGGACTCGTCGGCCATGGGCATGACCTCCGGTGGGTGACGGGGGGGACTTAAGGCTTGGTCAAAGTAATCGATCGCGGCGTGCCAAGCAACCGGGCGAGCCAAAATGTGTAAGGAACGTGACGTTAGGTTAGCCGCGAGGCGAAGGCTTTGCGAAGCCGAGCGCGTCCGCGACAATGCATGACGCGATGTGGTTGCCGCGGACGCGCTCGGCTGGCGCCGCGCGGCTAACAATTCGTTCGTCGACCCATCACTGACCAAACACGCCGATCCAGAAGCTGAACACCTGCCGCTTGTCGCCGGGGCCTTCCTTCAGCGGGAAGCCGAAGTCGATCGCCAGCGGAACCGGCCCGAGAAGTTGCGGCATCGAGATTCGCAGGCCCACGCCGGCCGTCACGCGATAGTCGCGGAGGGCGACCGATCGTTCCACCGTACCCGAATCGACGAACGCCACGAAGTACAGGCTATCGCTCGGCACGATCGGGATCTGATACTCGACGCTGTTCAGGAACGCGAAGTCGCCGCCGACGTTGAAGCCGGCCACGTGCGGGCCGACGCCGCGGAACTCAAAGCCGCGCATGCTGCGGAAACCGCCCGCGTAGAACCGTTCGTAGACCGGGGCGTTGTTGCCCGCGAACGACGCCTGGCTGCGGAACGCGAGCACATGTTTGCCGCTGCCGTCGAGTCGGCTGTAGGTGTTCCAGAAGTGCGTGTACTCGGCCGTCGCCAGGGGGTAGTTGTAATCGCCCAGCACCTGTTCGACGTTCAGGTCGAGCACGCTGCCGCTTGTCGGTCGAAGGTAGTTGTCCCGCGAGTCGCGACGGACGCCGGCCCCGAGGCCGAGCAAGAAACTGTAGCCCTTGTCGACCTGGATTTCCTGCGGAGCGAACGGCGAGACGTCGCGAACCGTGACGCCTTCCATTCGCACCGTGCCGTTCGCCGACCAGTATTGCGACAGGCGGCGACCGAGCGACACCCGGCCGCCGACGCGGTTTTCGTTGTACTCGTTGAATCCGCGCGTGTAATAGTAGGCGCTCGTGCTCAGGCTATAGAGGCTGTCGAATAGGCGCGGATCGCGCCAGCTCACCGTGTAGCGTTGGAACACATTGCCCGGCACGGCCTCGGCCCGGAACTCCTGCCCGCCGCCACGGAACGCCCGGCCGCTCAACAATTCCTCGATACTCGTCGGGAAGTTGAAGATGTCCGCGTTGCGTTCGTTCAACACGAGGCTACCCGTGATGCCCGCGTCCGAGTTGATGCCAGCCCCGAGCAGGAAGCTGCCTGTCTGACTTTCCTGAACGGAGACGAGTACATCTTTGCCGGGCGAGTTTCCGTCCGGATCGAGGACCTCGACCGTCGGCCGGATGCCATTCATCGGGTCTTCCTTGAACAGCCCCAGCCGTGACAGATTGTCCTGGGCGAGCATCAAGTCCGGAAAACTGAGAATTTGCCCCGGATAGATGGGGAGTTCTCGGCGGATCACACTGTCCTTTGTGACCGTGTTTCCCTTGATAATGACATTGTCGACTCGCGTCGGCGGTGCTTCCATCACCTGGTAATGGACGTGGACGACGCCCTGGCCGGGCACCGGCTCGGGGTGTTCTTCGCGGACGCCGACGGCCCGGCCCGTGTAGCCGTACTTGTCGCGGATGCGCTTCAGATCGCCGCTGATTTTCATTTTGTCGTAGAAGTCGTTTTCACGCAAATCGGTGTATTTCAACAACTCCGGCTCCGGGAACACCGAGTTGCCGCTGATCTGCAATCGACCCACTTTGTACCGCTGGCCTTCGGACACGTGGAACACGATCGCGACGCGTTGATGGTCGGCCGAGTGGATCAACTCGCGGCCAAGCCGGGCGTCGAGGAAGCCGAGCCCGTGGTAGTATTCGGTCAGCTTGACGACATCGCCTTCGATCTGGGCGGGCACGTAGTCGCCGCCGATCAGGCCGGAGAGTTTGGTTCGCGAGATCGTGAGTTGTTCGCGGAGTCGGCCGGCCGAGATGCCCGAGTCGTGTCGGCCCAGAAAGCGGAAGTCGATCTCGGAAATCTTAACGACCTTCCCCTCGACGATGTCGAAGATCACGCGGCGATCGTCGAGCTTGTTCCCTTCGCGGATCGTCACGCTGGCGTGCACTCGACCCGTTTCCAAGTACTTGCGCAGAATGTTCAGCCGCGCCTGTTGATTCACATGTGGCGACATTGGCATGCGGACGCGCAGGCCGGACAGTTCGTCCAGCTCCTTGCGGCTCAGATGCTCGGCCCCGTGGTACTGGATATCGTCGATGAAATTGGAAAGCTCGGTAACGTAGAGAATCACGTTGACGCGTCCATCGGGGCGTTCGGCCGCGCGCACCTCAATGCCGTTGGGCGTGAACCAGCCCTTGGCGTTCAGGCGCTCGGTGCCGGCGCGCACGGATTCCTCGATGTACGGATAGCCGGTCCGCATGTTGAAGACGGACAGGATGTCGGCCGAGGCCCGGACCTTGTTGCCCTGGACGAGGACTTCGGCCACGTCCTTGCCGGCGGGCGGCGCGGCGTCGATCGACCCGCTCCCCTGGATGAGGAGGGCCGCCACGACGAATACTGCCGCACGGGCTGCGCGCTTCATGAGCCACCCCTGAACCGGTCGGACCTTCCCTGAGGAATGGGCCGGATACGCGACGGGTGAAAAAGAATCAAGTCGAAGGGGCTCAGCGCCGACGACGGGCTTGGAGCGAATTCAGTCGCCCCAAGAACCCCCCAGGCGCTCGCCGCCGGTGCGAACCCGCAACGACATCGCCACGTCCGAAACTTGTGAACCCAAGGCGTGGCGGCGGAACTCCACTTCGGCCCGGAAGACAGAAACCTTCGCGTTTGCGAACGACATCGTGCCAACGAGACCCGATAGTGGGTGAGAATCGGGTTTCGCGGTCGATGCGAGCGATTCATCCGAAATTAAACTTCTTTGCAATTTTGGGACATTTATGGACATTTTGGGACAACTTTGCCGGAAGTGATTGATAGGTTGGCGTTTACGGCTCGCTTGAGTCGGAAATGTTTGCGAAATTAAGGGTTGTGTCCAATGTCTCCTGGCGAGTTCAATCGACGGACCAGATCCACGCTACAAACCACTTTAATATACAAACGAACACATGTCAAGAAAAAATGGAAAGCTCAATTGAGAAATGCACCTCGCCGCGTCCCGGGCCGAAGTTTCACAAGCGCGGGCGAACGCGGCTGAAGTCGCAACGCCTATGTACATCTTTGAAATGCCGTGTCGAACCCGGCTCAACAATCTCAGGCCGTTGGCCTGAATACAAAGTCATGAGCGTCGGCCGACAACTCGAGACGGAGCGCGGAGAGCCACACATGAGCATCGCCGTTCTGGGTCAGGTTTACGACGAGGCGAAACGGCTCGCGGCCGCCGGTAGCGTCGTCGCGCACGGGGACTTTCGGCTCAAGAAATTGTTGCCGCCACTCGATCAGGCGGGGGCCAAGGCTCCGGTGTTCGCCAAGGTCGCGGAGTCCGCGCGCGCCGTCATCGATGGGACCGAAGCGACCTCGGCCGAAAGCTTGCTCGAACTCACATCGCTCGTGTCGGCCGTCCTGTACACGCAGGGCGAGACGGGTGTCGCCGGGCCGCTCGAACCGATCGTCACGACCGACCTCGGCGGCACGATGACTCAGACGAGTGCCCGCTTGCTGAAGCCGGTCATCGAATCGTTGAAGAGCACTGGGTCCGGCCGACTCGAGATCCTCCGCGACGCGCACGCCCGCGGGGCCTTCCGGGACATTCGCCTCATCAAGCCCGCACTCGACGGGCTCGACGATTCGTACGCGGAGATCGGCGAGTTCCTCGAACAGAATGTGATCGCGGGCTACGGTCGACCGGTGTGGGACGAGTTGCAATCCCAGTACGATCCCAAGGGCACGCGCGGCAACCCCCGCCGATTGCGGCTGATGCACAAGCACGATGCCGAGCGAACCCGCGCGCTCGTGAAAGAAGCACTGGAAGTCGGCTCGAAGGAAGTGAAAGTCGCGGCCATCGAATGTTTGACGGGGAGCGCCGAAGATCTGTCGTATTTGATCGAACAGGCGAGCGCGAAGGCTCAGGACGTTCGTGGGGCGGCGTATCGGGCACTCGCGACCATCGACGACCCCCAGGCGGTCGCGGTTCTGGAAAAGGCGATCAACGGCAAGGACGTGTCGCTCGCGGCCAACGCGATTCGCCGCGGCGAGAGCGATCGACTCGCCAACTTGCTGGTGGCCGAGATCGTGAAAGCGCGCGTCGAGTTGCCGGCGCTCAAGGACAAGAAGAAGGTCAGCGAATCGGCCGACCGCATGGTGCAACTGGTCCACGCCCTGCCCACGCGCGAACACGCGGCCACCGAGGCTTTGCTCATGGATCTCTTCAGCGAACGTGACAAATTGGCGAAAGCGAAAGGCGACACGCATTCGGGCTCGGACGTGGTCGAGGCGGTCATCGTCCGAATGGTGAACGGCAACGCCCGCTTGCGAACGACCCTGGCGCATGCGCACGCGGAAGTGGAGACTAACAGTTTGCCGGCCGCGTTCGAGGCGGCCCGGCGCGCCCTGCCCGCGACCGGAGTGTTCGACCTGTTCTCGCCCTACCTCGTCGCCGACGACAAGAAGAAAGGGGCTGGCTCGAAGCGCGAAGCGATCTTGCGTTCGCTGGGGGCGTTGCACTCGAACTGGTACTGGTACCGGGGCGAGGAGTATCCGCCGCTCGATCCCCGTTGGCTCGACCTCGCGGTGAAAATCAAGCATGTGGGGCTGGTTCAAGCCGTCGCCCGCCCGGGCCACGCCGCGGCCGATGCGTTCGCGCTGGCCGAGTTTGAAGCGAACCTGAAGAAAGCCAAAAGCGCCGAGTCCCTGCCGGTAACGGTGTTGACGCTCGTTCGCCTGAAACATCCGAAGGCCGCCGAGTGCCTGATCGCCACCGTGGAGAAATCGCTCGGCAAGGCGAGCGCTCAGGACTACTGGTACATTCAAATGGTCCGCGAACTACCCTCGACCGCGATCCCGCTCCTCGAAGCCCTCGTGCCAAAATTGAAGGACCAGATGGCCGACCGCTGGCTCTCGGCGATCCAGGACTTGCGGGACAAGTCGTGAAAAGCAAATGGCGCCGCCTCGGCCCGCCCTTGCTCCTCTACTCGGCCGACGTGACGATCACGCTCGTCGGCCAGCCATCGACATATTGGGCCGGCGATCGCGAGTCCGCGATCGAAGCGAACCCGGTCGGGGCCATCCTGCTTCACATGGGTCCGTGGCACTTCACGATCGCGGCCATTGTTTGGGCCGCAACGTTCGCGCTCATTCTTTGGTTTTGGCGGCATTGGCTGGCGAACGCGATGGCTTACGCCATCGCGCTCGGCCACGCGGTCGGGGCCGCCTCGTGGTTCGTCCGACTCGGCCCCTGGGGCACCGCACTGGCGATCGGTTACGTGGCCGGTGCGGCGTGGTTCATTCGACGCTGTTGGGCACGCTAACCCCAAATCAACTTGAGAACCGGAGTTTTTCTCGACTCACCAAGTGAAAATTCGTTGCGGCGTCCCCCGCGTTCTCCACGTGACTTGGGTTAGCAGCAGATTGATGTCGCCCCGCCCACCCGTTGCTTTCCGACGCCCGCCGCCCGATAATACACGCGGCGAGTCTCCCGTCGTCTCTCTTGGCCTCTGGGTCACATCATGGCCATCGTGTTCGATTGTCCGAACTGCAAGACCAACTATCGGCTCAAGGACGACGTGGGCGGCAAGACCGCGACGTGCAAGAACCCCAGTTGCCGTAAGGTGATCCAGATCCCGCAGGCCAAGGGCCCGGTCACCGCGGTGGCCCCCGGTCCAATCGATGTCGATGCTTTGGCCGCGGCCGCGTTTTCGGAAGAGGCGCAGGCCAAGGTCGAGGAATGGATTTCGGTCACGTGCGCCGGTTGCGATCACACCTGGAAGGCGGAGGCGTCGAAGGAAGGCAAGAACGTATTGTGTCCCGAGTGCCGTAAGCCGAACCGGGTGATGCCGCGCAAGAAGGAACAGAAGGCCGACTGGCGAACCGGCGGCGATGGCATCCCGACGCTCGCCAAGCGCGAGACCGGCATGGACCGGGAGGGGGCGTTCGCGACGAATCAGGCGGCCGGCATCAGCGCTCAGACGGCCGGCGAGATCATGAAGGGCCGCGAGGCGGAGCTGGAGCCGGAAGAACGCCGCCGGCGCCTGTTCAAGCGAATCGCCATCGCCGCGTCGATACTGTTGGTCGGTAGTGTGGTCGGCTTCTTCGTGTTCCGGGCGAAGAAAGAAATTGGGTCCGACATCAAGATGGTGGATGCGGTGAAAGAGTTCGAGGCGGGCGAGCTTGGCAAGGATGCACGCTTCAAGGCGTTGATGCACCGGGCGGCTGGCGAGCAGCGGATTCGCAACGCCGTCAGTGAAGAGGAAGCCAAGGCAGCCCTCAATGAATTCAAATTGGCCCGCAATGCGATGGCCAACCCCGCGACGACGATCGACCAACAAGCCCTGTTGGCCGAGACGGCGACCGGCATGGTCTCGTTGCTCGGTTCGGCGGAACAAGTCAAGGACGGCAAACGAATCGCGGACAAGGATGTCGTCAAGGAAATCCGGCAGACGTTGCAGCGCATCCCAGCCACTGAGCCGCAACTCCTGGCCGATGTCGCCCGCGCGCTGACGCGACGACTCCTCGAGAAGGAGCAACTCGGCCACGCCGAAACGATCCTCGTTCAGATCAACCCCGAGTTGCTTGCCCAAGTCGGACTCGAACTGCTTCGGCTCGACAAGTCGAAGTATGCCGGGAACGCGAGTCAGTTGCTGAGCAAAGCTTCCGTGAGTGCGAACGCCAGCTCGTCCGCCGCAGTTCAAGCGCTCCAAGCCGCCATCGGCACGCCCGCCAAGAAGGGGGCCATCGAACAACCGAAGTCGGCGGCCGTCGAGGCGGAAGCTTTGGTCCTGAAGGGCGAGGTCGGCAAGGCGGTCGAGCTTTGCAAGCGGACGGGTGGCTCGGAAAAGACCTGGGCGAACGTGGCCGGCGGTATGGCGGCCGTCGACTCGAGCCCGGCCGAAGCGGCGACCATGCTCGAGGAAGCCGCGAGTGCTTTGATCCGCGAAAAGAACTCGGCCGCCAACTGGGTGGCCATTCGAGTATGTCGGGGCCTGGCCAAGTTGGGCCGATTCGACAAGGCGGAGGATTTGGCCAAGTCGATCCCTGACGAGCCGGCCCGGGCCTGGGCTCGGCTCGAGATCCTTCGCGGTCGGCTCATCGACGCCAAGGCCGGCAAGGCGGACGACAGCTGGCTGACGGCGATCGGCGATCCACTCAAACAACCGGCCGCCATGAAGGCGCACGAGGAAATCGCCCGGCACAACGCGGCCAAAGGACACGGAAGCTATTCGGACGAGGTCAAGAAATGGCCCAAGGGTACGGTCCGCTCCTTCGGCCTGGCCGGCCTCACGCTCGGTGCTCTGGACCGCGACGGAAAATGAACCGGCACGGTCTTTGCTTTAGGGGTCAATTGTCATTGGTCATTAGTCATTGGTCCCTGGTCATTAGTCATTGGTCCCTGGTCCCGAGGTTCGGACCAATGACCAATAACTAATGACCAAGGACCAATGACAATTGACCAGGGACCAATGACCATTGACCAATGACCATCAAGTGAAATGACCCCACGGGAAATCCTCGCGTTCCTCCGGGAAAAAGAAGTCAAGGCCGTCGATCTGCGGTTCATGGACTTCCCCGGTCAATGGCAGCACTTCACGATCCCGGCCGAGAACCTCGACGAAGCCACCTTCGAGGATGGCTGCGGGTTCGACGGCTCCAGCCTCCGCGGCTGGAAGGCGATCAACGAATCGGACATGCTCGTCAAGCCCGTCCCGGAGACGGCGTTCATCGACCCGTTCTGCCGGGAAACGACCCTCACGCTCATCTGCAATATCCACGACCCGCTGACGCACGAGGACTATACCCGCGACCCGCGAAACGTGGCCCGCAAGGCCGTCAACTACATGCGGTCGACGGGCATCGCGGACAAGGCGTTCTTCGGGCCCGAGGTGCAGTTCTTCGTCTTCGACGACGTGCGTTACGACCAAACGCCTAACTCGGCCTACTACCACGTCGATAGCGTCGAGGGGGCCTGGAATTCGGGCCGGGATGAGAAACCCAATCTGGCCCACAAACTCCGCTATTCCGAAGGGTATTTCCCCTGCCCGCCGTCCGATGCGATGCACGACCTGCGCTCCGAGATGATGCGCGTCATGATCGAGTGCGGCCTAACGGTCGAAGCGCATCGCCACGAGGCGGCCACCGCCGGCCAAGGCGTCGTGACGATTCGATACGACGATTTGGTTCGGACGGCCGACAACGTCCTGAAGTACAAGTACGTGGTCAAGAACGTGGCCCGTCGGCACGGCAAGACGGCGACATTCATGCCGAAGCCGCTGTTCAACGATCACGGCTCGGCGATGAACGTCCACATCTCGATGTGGAAGAACGGCGACAACCTGTTCGCCGGTGCCCGCTCGCCGGGCGGCTCGCGCTACGCCGGCCTCTCCGACCTGGCCGAATACGCCATCGGGGGCCTTCTCAAACACGCCCCGGCCCTGTGCGCGTTCAGCAATCCGACGACGAACAGTTATAAACGCCTGGTGCCCGGGTTCGACGCCCCGATCAATCGGGCCTACAGCCAACGCAACCGGTCGGCCGCGATTCGGATTCCCGTGACGACCCCCAATACGGCCGGCAAACGCATCGAATATCGCTTGCCCGACGCCGCCTGCAACCCGTACCTCACGTTCGCCGGCATGTTGATGGCCATGCTCGACGGGATCAAGAACAAGGTTCTGCCGGGAGACCCGCTGGACAAGGACATCTACGACCTGGGTGCGGAAGAGTTGGCGAAAGTCCCCGGCACCCCCACGTCGCTCGACGAGGCGTTGCGGGCACTCGAGAAAGACCACGAGTTCCTGTTGCAGAGCGACGTGTTCACCCCGGACGTGATCGACACCTGGATCCGCTACAAGCGAACGAACGAAGCCGACGCGATCCGCGTGCGGCCACACCCGTACGAGTTCGCGTTGTATTTTGATATTTGATTGCGTTGATGTGAATGTTAGCCGCGAGGCGCTAGCCGAGCGCG